>JANWXO010000124.1 GCA_025057295.1 Candidatus Binatia bacterium
CTGGCCCTCTGCCGGTCCCATGGCACCCTGGAAGCGGCCAAATCTGCCGCCGAACTGGCTTCCTCCGCCGCCGGCGAAGCGCCCGAATCGACCTCCCCCTGTTTGCTGTCGTCGCCATTGCAAAAACTGCCGCAGCAGCTCACCCCGGTTCTGATTCATATGCAAAACTCCTTCCCCACGAAAATGGCCTTTCCGCACGGGAGATGAATTCCCCCCTGCCACCTCCGGCCACAGGTGGTGCAGAGCAGGAGAATGAAGCGCTGGTCGCGATGGGAAGCTCTTAAGAAGGAGAACACCCCCCACACCTCACAACAACCCCTTCTTACAATAACAGCCGGAATGGATACCGGTCAAACTCTGCGAAGAGCGCACGAGATGATCTTAGCATGCACTCTATTCTCCGATCAAAGTCAACACCCCCGAGTACTGGTGCAACGCCGCTCGGTGCTGCAGCGGCGCGATTTCGCACCCGGTAAAAAAGCCGATGAGCGGGAACTCACCCAGATACTGCTTGATGTAGGAAGTGTCGAGATCGGGGAACCCGTAGAGGCCACTGCCCCGGCCTATGCAGTTGAAATAGAGACCAAAGGCAGGACTTCTCCCCTGCCAGTGCTCTCCCTCTGCCGCCAGGACCCGTTTGAGGTCCTCGCGAGCACCAGTGGCGTCACGCAGGGTAAAAAGCAGCCTCTGTCCAGGGCGGACCTCATCAGCAACGGCGATCCCTCCCTGGTGTGGATCAAAGCCGATAATGTGGCGGACGACGTACTCCCCAGGGGCAAGGCGCTGTGCCGCAGGGTCTACCGGCAAGCCGACAAAGACGCAGGCGGCAGCACGCCGCAGGTCCTCGAGCAGGGGAGGACGCACCACCTCGGCAAAGACGGTAAAAGCGGACCGCCCGTCGAGCTCATAGATCACGTTTCTCTGCGCTTTCGTCACGGTGTACACCGGGCTTATCGGCTGGCATGACTGTGAGACGGCAATCGTGTACGAGAAGTGTCCGCTCAACAGGATGCCGCTGACCGCATCATTGCTGACCGTATCACCGCAGAATTGGAACGTTTCGCCGATCGTGCCATCTTCCGAGGCTCCGCCACCGACAACGGGCAAGTGTGGAACTGCCCGGGCAAGACCAGCGAAGAAGAGCACGGGGTGAAAATTATAGGAGTCGGGAAACACGACCAAGAGATTGTCCGCGCCAAGAGACGGACGCACGGCTTTCCCTACTTCTTCCCCGACCTCGTACGCACGACCGCGCAACTGAGGGACAAAAAACCGGCGACTGGTCAGGGTATCGGCACGGACCACCAGCACCGCCACCGCCGGGGCACGCTCGACCTCTCCCGCCAGCGTCAGCACCCCTCCAGCACTGCACCCTACAACATCGCGGGCCTGAGCAACCTCTTTCACCGTGCGCAGCAAGAGAGAGTAACTGGCTCCATGCGCAGTGGTGGCGAATACCAGGGCAAAGTCTGCACCAGGACTTCCCGCCTGGGTCAGTGCTGCCCGCGTCGCTTCGAGTGCCGCCCGCTGTGTGTCTCGTTGCGTCGATACGCCAACCCCAGCGTGCACCATAGGACCCTCCCTGTTGTTGTGCGGTGTGTCTCGACTGTGCAACGCGAGCCAGTAGGGAGCAGGGTCAGGAGGGAAGACAGGTTACTCCGCTGCCGTCTCTGGCTTCCGCAGTCCCAGCCGTTCGTAATATTTGGCCGGCACTTTGCTGCGATCCTTATAAATAATAAACGAACAATGCTCCTTTCCCAACACGGCTGCCGGTTCGACCACCACAAAGGGAGCCCCGTTTTTCTCGATATCCACCAGCTCCATCGGCGGCTCGTGGGCACAGTAGACGGGAAAGTTGGCACGGTGGTAGGTCATGCGTTGTGGCTTCTCGAGGGTGAGAAACCCGTTCGGCCCGTCGTATTTCCCTTCGAGCACCAACCGGCCACCGCTGCCGCACGGACGCATCTGGATGACCACCTTTTCGTCGTCCTCCTCGATATGAAGCGGCTGGAGGTGGCCGCGCAGACCGGCGACGAACATCTTGATGCGGTGCGGCAGCGCTTCCGGCCCCTGAGGAAATTTTTCCAGATTCGGCAACCACCACGCTTTCACCCCTGCGGTCATCACTGCCTCGAGCACTTCGTCACCAAAACGCCGCCCGATCTCGCTCAACATCGCGGTTGTCCAGTCGCGATAGAGGTCATGCATGCTGAGAAACTCGTTATACATGCGCCTGGCAAGCTGCTTCGCCTTCTCCGTCTCACCGGCGTCGATCGCGGCAATGAGACGATCGACGGTGCGTTTTTCCATTTCGCGCAGTTCTTCTTCAGTGAACAGTTTCCCGCTCATACGCTGCCTCCTGTGGCGAGTGTTGCTAGGGGTATACTGCACTCCCACAGCCATTGCAAAGCCACTGACCCTTTTATTTAATGTGGTTATGGTGAATGGCGTCGGGGGAGAAGGGCAGCGATTTGTCCGCACGGCACGGCTGAAATTGTCACCGATCAAAGAGATGGAGCTCGCCGCGAGCCGCATCCCCGGGGTCATTTCACTCGCTCAGGGGATTCCCAGCTTCGACACTCCGGAAGTGATCAAGACCTTCGTGCAGCAAAAAATCGCCGAGGGCGCGTGCGCGAAATACTCTCTTACGCCTGGACTCCCGTATTTGCGGGAACTGATCGCGGAATCTCTGCTGCGGGAAGGGATGCACTATGACCCGGAGAGCGAAATTCTCGTTACCTGTGGCTCGATCGAAGCCATCGCTGCCACCCTCCTGACGCTCACGCAGCCAGGAGACGAAGTCATTCTCCCCACCCCGAGCTACGCCTCCTATCAAGAGGTCGTACGCATGGCCGGCTGTCTCCCGCGCTTCGCCCCTTTGCGCGAAGAGGAGAACTTCGCCTTCGATCTCGACGCCTTCACGCGCTGCCTCTCCTCCCGCACCCGCGCCATCCTGTACTGTAATCCGAATAACCCGACCGGCACGGTGTTTTCTCGGGCAGAGACGATGGCGCTGATCGAACTGGCCGACCGCTACGGGCTCTTTCTCATCATCGATGAAGCGTACAAGGATTTTGTCTACACGCAGGAGCCCTATTTCAGCCCCGCGCAACTCTCCGCCGTACGCTCCCGTGTCGTGCGTATCTTCACTTTCTCCAAAGCCTACGGCATGACCGGGTGGCGGGTGGGCTACCTTCATTCGGACGCAGCCAACGTGCGCGAGATTCTCAAGGTGCACGACGCGTTGGTGACATGCGCTCCGGTCGTCTCGCAGTATGCTGCCATTGCTGCCTTGGAGTATGGCGACGCCCACATTACTGCCTTTCGCCGTGCCTTCAAAGAACGGCGCGACCGCACGCTCGAACACTTGGACGCGCTCTCGGATATCTTCGACTACCAGAAACCTGAAGGGGCGTATTTCGTCTTCCCCCGCGTAAAAGACACCACCCCTTTGGCGCGCGACTCCCGCCGTCTTGCCTTTCACATCTTGGAACATGCCAAGGTCGCACTGGTGCCAGGCATCGCGTTTGGACCGAGCGGCGAAGCCCACTTACGTCTCAACTTCGGTCGCGAGCCGGCAGACATCGAGGCAGCCTTTGCACGCCTGGGCGAATACTTTCATCGTCCGGTTTCCGTGCCGACGCAGACGACCCTTACGACGGCAACTGCGCTTCCTGCTTCTGCTGAATCGGCAATCGCTCCGCGGGGACGCTCGCGCCGCGTCCTGCGGCGGCTGGCGATTCCATATCTCCAGACCCTGGCGCGGATCTTCCTGCGCCGCAAAGAACCTCTCGTGATCGCTATCGCCGGCAACCGCGGCAAAACGGTGATGAAGCGCCTCATCGGTGAACTCCTCGGTATGCACTACCAGGTTCGCACCAACCCCCGCTCGTACAATACGGAGATCGGTCTCCCCCTCGCTATCCTCAACCTCGAGATCGACACCCGATCTGTGTGGCGGATCGTGCGGACCCTCGTCCGTGCCGCCTGGGTCGCTTGCTGTACACGCGAAACCCTTGACGTGCTGGTGCTCGAGTTCGGTGTTCGCCGTCCAGGGGACATGGGCCAGCTCTTGCGCACGGTACAGCCTGATATTGCCATCCTCACATCGCTCACTCCCAGCCTCAGCGCCGATGCCGAACTGCTCCATACCATGCAGGAGGAGCTGCGTCTCCTCTGTCAGACTCTCGGCTCCCGCTGTCGTTTTCTCATCGATGGCGACGACCGCCTCCTGTGCGACCTCGCCAACATCCTGCCGACCCCACCCCTCCTCCTCTCCCGTTCCCGCTGGTCGACCAACGGCCACGGTCTGCGACTCCAGGGCGAGCAGCGCTCCTACCTGGTGACACGCGAACTCGTAGGCGACAGTGAACGTATGTCGGTCCAAGCAGCAGTGCTACTGGCCGAGCGGTGGATTCCCCTCCCCATGGCTGAGATTGATCGCTTTTTGTCCGGCGGACAGGACGCCGTCACAGCAGCTCAAGAACCCTCAGCGCAGGCCTGCACCGTGGCGTAGCAAGGTGCAGGGGCCGCAGCAGGAGAACCTATGTATTCCCCTACCTACCAAGACATTCTCGCTGCACGGACCATCGTCAGCCGCTACCTCCCCCGCACCCCAGTGTATCACTCTCCAGGGCTCTCCCGCCTCCTAGGGTGTGAGCTGTTCATCAAACACGAAAACCACCTGCCCACCGGCGCTTTCAAGGTGCGCGGAGGCGTGAACTGTCTGGCTTCTCTGAGTTCCGCTGAGAAAGCGCGCGGCGTGATCACCGCCACCCGTGGCAACCACGGCCTCTCCGTCGCCTACGCTGCACGGCTGTTCGGCACGCAGGCGGTGCTGGTCGTGCCGCACGGCAACAATCCGGAAAAAAACGCCGGCATGAGCGCACTCGGAGCCGAGGTTATCGAACACGGCAAGGACTTCGACGAGGCGCGCGAGTACGCTGCCTCCCTGGTTGCCAGCCACGGCTATCACTATCTCCACCCGGCAAACGAGCCACGCCTGATCGCCGGAGTAGGGACCTATGCCGTCGAGTTGTTCGAGGACCTGCCACACCCTGACGTGGTGATCGTTCCTGTCGGCTTGGGGTCGGGCATTTGCGGGGTGGCGTTAGTCCGCGCGCAGATGAGTCCAAGCACGGCAGTTATCGGCGTGCAAGCGGAGCGCGCTCCGGCGGTGTACTTGTCGTGGAAGGCAAAACGAACGATTGTCACAGAGAGTGCAGATACGGTCGCCGACGGCCTTGCCACGCGCGTGCCGGCGGAGCTGACGCAAGCCCTCATCAACCGCCTCGTGGACGATATGGTGACGGTGAGCGAAGAGGCGATCTTGGAAGCAATCCGCCTCCTCCTCTTCCACACCCACAATCTCGCGGAAGGTGCTGGTGCCGCCGCCCTGGCGGCTGCCCTGCAGTTACGAGAGCGGCTCGCGGGGCGGCAAGTTGTCATTATTCTGAGCGGCGGGAATATCGACGCCGCTACCCTGCGCCGGGTGTTGCACGCCTAGGTGCAGTTTTGCCTGCGCGGGTGTGTTTTCGCCGCTCCGCTTACGCCCGCGGTGACTTGCAATTCATGGACCTCCCGTATTATCCTTTGCAGCGTATGGACGATCCTCCGGCAGCTCAATCCCTGGTTGCTCCATGGTTTGCTCTGTCGCTGTGAGGAGGGCCATGGAGAACCTGGTAGTTGGGTCGTTCATTACGGCCCTGTTCGTGTTCGCCAACGCCCTCTTCGTCGCGGCCCAGTTCGCCATCGTCAAGGTGCGGGCCGCGCACATTGAGTTGCGCGCGCACCCGGACAGTCCGACTGCGAAGCTCGCTCAGCATATCGTTGCCCATCCGGACGCCTATCTCTTGGCTACCCAGCTCGGTATCACCCTGGCCTCGCTGGGCTTGGGATGGATCGGGCAACCCGTCGTCGCTCCTTTAGTACTGGCCGCGATGAGCATGGTTGGCCTCACTCCCGATCCCCAACTCTCTCACCAGATTGCCCTCCCTGTGACGTTTGTTGTGCTCGCCCTGCTCCACCTCGTGTGTGGCGAACTCGCCCCGAAGGTGCTCGCACTCCGACACCCTGGACCTACGGCACTCGCGGCTGCGTTCCCCCTGCAGCTCTTTTACCTGGTCCTCTACCCAGCCATTGCCATGCTCAACTGGATAGCGAACCGCCTGCTCTCTTTCCTCGGCATGGCACCAGCGTGCGACAAGCCATCCAACCTCTCAGGCTATGAACTACAGCTTCTGTGGGGAGCGCAGGGGACGGCAACAGCGATAGAGGAGACTGAACACGAACTGATCGAGAACGTGTTCGATTTCCGCGAGACAACAGTGAAAGAGATTATGGTGCCACGGGCACATATCGTCGCCCTCGATATCGCTGCTCCCCCGCAGGAACTCATCAAAACGGTGGTCGAAGAAGGCTACACCCGCATGCCTGTCTACGACGGCACGCTGGACAATATTATCGGCATCGTCCATGCCAAAGACCTCATTGCCTTACTGGAACATAAAGACCTCATTATCTTGCACGATATCCTGCGCCCTGCCTATTTTGTTCCAGAGACGAAACTGATCTCGCGGCTGCTGCGCGAACTGCAGCAACACAAGCTCCATATGGCTATCGCTGTCGACGAGTTCGGAGGCACGGCCGGTCTGGTCACCATGGAAGATATCCTGGAAGAGCTCGTCGGTGAGATCCAAGACGAGCACGACGAGGAGGTAGTCGGCGTGGAACGTATCGCAGAGGGGACCTATGTGGTCAATGCCGCGCTGCCCGTCGCCGACGTCAATGCCCAGATCGAAGGATTTGCCCTGCCCGAAGGGGAAGGCTATACGACCGTGAGCGGTTTGGTGAACAAATGGTTTGGCCGTATCCCGGAAGCCAACGAGTCCTGCGAACGCGACCGCGTCCGTATGACCGTGCTCAAAACCGACAATCACCACGTTGTCCAGGTCAAACTCGAAGACCTCCGCCGGGACCGCATGGACAACGGGGTACACGCCTTTGCCGGAGGGAAATAATGCTGTCCCTGACCCTGTACGCTCGACCCGATTGCTGCCTGTGCGAAGAGATGAAAAGCACCTTGCTCGCCGTACAACGCGAGATCCCCTTCGTGCTGGAACAGGTCGACATCTCCGACGATCCGGCCCTGACAGCCCGCTTCGGCGCCGAGATCCCCGTGCTCTTCATCAATGGCCGTAAAGCCTTCAAATACCGCCTCAGCGCACGCGCGTTGCGGCGGCGGTTACTGTCCGAACAGCGCGTGTCTCCCTGAAAGAGGGTGCCCATGACCGGCTATCTCGTAGTCTTTGTCACGACTGGTGGGACGGCCGAGGCGGAGCAGATTGCGACCACCCTCGTCAATGAACGGCTCGCCGCGTGCGTCAATATCCTCAACCCGATCCGCTCCTTCTACCGCTGGCAAGGGGCAATCAACGACGATCAGGAGTGTCTGTTGCTCATCAAGGCTCGAGCCGAAGACTTTGACGCGCTCGCGGCACGGGTCAAGACGCTCCACTCTTATCAAGTTCCGGAGATCATCGCCGTGCCCATCGTCGCAGGATCAGACGCGTATATAGACTGGCTGCGCAGCGAAACAACGAGGCGGGAGGAGTCGCCCTGACTGCTCTCCTCTAGGGCACCGTCTATGTCCTGGCGCGAGATGGCTCTCGCGTCGTCTCGTCCGGTCAGACCTGGTACCGTCTCCCAGGGGACCGCTTACTCCCCTAACTGTTTCCCTCTTCCTGCACCAAATCGAAGAGGTGCGCGTTGGGTAATACCCCTCCCAGGTTCTCTTTGATCGCCCCCAGAGCTGCTTGCAAGTGTCGAAAGACCACGCGATCGCGCAGAGCGATGAGCGCCTGGGCGTTGTCTTCCAGGAAGCGAGTGATCACAGTTGGTGACACTAGTTCCAACCCTTTCAGATCGAGGACCACCTTCTGGTGGCCCGCACGGATAGCCTGATGAATGCGTCGGAGCACCTCGGTGGCTCCGCTCGCATCGAGCACCCCTTCGAGGCGGAAGGTCAACGCCTTGAGTGGTTCGTTGCGCACGACGCTGAGGCGGAGGAGGGCTCCCTGCAGATGTCGCCGCGTCTGTCCCACCGCATCCCTCAGGGTCGAGATAAAGGACGTCCGTTCCTGCACCGCAATCGGTCGCGAGAGCTGGCGCAAGAGGCGCATGGTTTCGGTGTACGCTCCCCGCGGTCCTGTCGCATAGTGTGCCCGCTGCTGATAATTCGCCAGCAACCGCTGGAAGGCCCACCGCTGCCAAGGCAAGACCCGACTCCAGATTGCCGCATGACTATAGGTGCGCCGTCGTGCCCAGTGCAAACCGTTTTCCAATGCAGCGGGGGTCATCAATTTCGGCAGAAACACCACATGTGAGCCGTCATACAAGCTGGGATCCTTATGGAGGAGGCGTCCCTCCTGCTCGAGCGCCATGAAGAGCGGACTTCCGGGCAGAGGCGTCAACACGGTAAAAGAGGGGAGCCCCACCCGCGCATCGAGGCAAAAACGGACCGTCCGCTCAAACACCCCCTCGTCGTCGGTGTCATAGCCGAACACAAAGCGGACCATGGTGAGCACTCCCTGCCCGGCCAGACCGCGCAGAGCAGCCGCGAGGTGCGAGACTTGCTCCGGCGAGACGGGATTCTCCGTGGTCAAATACTGCCCGGAGATCAGTTCCCCATCGAACGACAGAGCACGACAATGGCTTTGCCGCGCCAACCTGACGAGCTCGGGAGAGTGCGCAAAGCTGAGGCTCGCGTGGGCAACCCAGTTGCGCTGCGGTCGTATGAGACGACGCATCAAATCCGCCGCATAGGCCGCAGGCTCACCCAGTT
>JANWXO010000125.1 GCA_025057295.1 Candidatus Binatia bacterium
CCTGATCCCGCTCATGCACCCCATAGGGGTGGAGCGCTTAATTGATCCGCACGTAGGCGAAGTCGAGCGTCTTGCCTTTGATCCCGCTCGCCGGCGGGGCGATCCAATTGGCGAATTTGCCCGGCTCGACCACACGCCCCATGAGGGAGGCGACAAAGGCGCGGTCTGCCTCGCTCGGCAACCAGTCGTGTACCTTCGCCTGCCATTCGGCTGCGGAAATGACGCGGCCGTCAGGGGAGACGTGTATCCCCGCGAACGTGCCGATGCGACGGTTGAACGCCTTATGGGGTAACTGCAGGCGGAAAGGAATGCCGTGTCGAGCGATGACTTTGTTCCAGCGGGCAACCCCGCGGAGCGAGTCGGCAATAAAATCGTCCCGCAGCCGTTCGTTGAGCGCGGTCAGCGCTGGCACTTCCTTTTCCACCAGCGCGCCATCGACCACGTCGAGGACCGTGTAGGTGTCGTGCTTGAGCACGTGATCGTCGTTGATCTTCGTTTCCTCGAAGCGCCCTTTGAGGCCAGCGCTGTAGAAGGTCGCGGCGTTGGAAGACTGCTCCCCGCCGAACAGATCGAGGGTCACGCTGTAGTGGAAGTTGAGGTAGCGCTGGAGAGTGGGCAGGTCGATCACCCCCAGCGCCCGCACCTTGTCCGGTTCTTCGACGTTGTGGGCGCGCATGACGTCGCAGGTGCGCTGGATCACCCGTGCCACGCCCGACTCGCCGACGAACATGTGGTGAGCCTCTTCGGTCAGCATGAATCTCGTGGTACGGGCGAGCGGGTCGAACCCGGATTCTGCCAACGCGCAGAGCTGGAATTTGCCGTCGCGGTCGGTGAAGTAGGTGAACATGAAAAACGAGAGCCAGTCGGGCGTCTTCTCGTTGAAAGCCGTGAGGAGGCGGGGGTTATCCGCGTCGCCGGAACGGCGCTCGAGCAGCGCCTCGGCCTCCTCGCGTCCGTCCCGTCCGAAGTAGCGGTGCAGCAGGTAGACCATAGCCCACAGGTGGCGACCTTCTTCGACGTTGACCTGGAAGAGGTTGCGCAGATCGTAGAGGGAAGGGCAGGTGTGACCGAGGTGACGCTGCTGTTCGACGGAGGCCGGTTCGGTGTCGCCTTGGGTCACGATAATGCGCCGGAGATTGGCCCGGTGCTCCCCAGGCACTTCTTGCCAGGCCGGCTCGCCCTTGTGCTCACCGAAGCCGATCGTGCGCCCCGGTTCCGGGGCGGCGAGAAAAATTCCCCAGCGGTATTCGGGCATCTTGACGTAGTCGAAGTGGGCCCAGCCGGAGGCGTTCGCGCTCACAGCGGTGCGCAAATAGACGTCGTAGTGCTGTGCGCCCTCTGGTCCCATCTCTAACCACCACTGCAGGTAGCGGGGCCGCCAGCGCTCGAGCGCACGCTGGAGCGCTTTGTCTGTCGAGAGATCCACGTTGTTGGGAATGGTCTCGTTGTAGTCGATGTTCATAGCTGCCTCCTTTTGCTCTTTTTATACTCGTTCCCAGTCAAAGCGAGCTTTGGTCCCGGTGCCGTACACCCGTAAGGCGCCGAACTCGCCCACAGCGTTGGGCCGGGTGAAAATCCAGTTCTGCCACGCCGAGAGGCGCCCGAAGATCCGGGAGGCCATCGATTCCGCCCCGCCGAAGCGCAGGTTGGCCTCCAAGCCGGTGAGGGCATCTGGCGAGAGACTCGCCCGTTCCTCCAATGCAATGCGGATCTCGTCGTCCCAATCGAGCTCGTCGGGCGCTGCCGTGATCAGGCCGAGGCGGAGGGCAGTAGCGGTGTCGAGTGGTTGGCGCACGGCCGAGCGGAGCTGCGCCAGAGTGGCGGCGTCCTGGTAAAAGCGGCGTTCGAGGCGGGAGAGGTGGGTGACCATTGGATAGGCGCCGAAGTTCAGCTCGGACAAGGAGAGGGTGGGAGCTTCTGCGGCGTGCAGCATGTAGATACGGTCGGCTGCCAGGGCGAGCTCCAACAAAGTGCCGGCGAAGCACGATCCCTGGTCGATGAGGGCGAAGAGGGAGCGGGACGACACGTCGAGCCGGGCGAAGGTGCGACGCAGCTGGCCGATGACTTCGCGCACGAACCAGTGAGTACTGTACCGCGAGAGTACCGTATCGGTCGCCAGCACCCCTTGTGCGTCTCCGCGGGTCTTGAGCACCCAGACGCCGATGTCCAGATTGTTCGTCCGCAGCATGAGGATCGCGTCGTCCAGCTCCCGTGCCATCTGCAACGGCCACCACCGTGCCCCGAGGGCAAGAATGTCGGCCAGCTCATCGGGCTGAGAGTGGGATGGGGCGCTGACCGTCAGCGTCGCGCGGCGCGCCTTGGGGTCGAGCTGGACGTCGACGAACTCGTAGTGATAGCCGTCGCGGTCGATCGTCCGGGGGAGCGGTGTCAGCTGCACTCCCTGAGCGTCGACCGGACGATCGCTGAGCGCGGCCAGGGTGAGCGCGCGCTGTCTTACGTACTCGGCGAACTGCGCCGGTTTGACCACCTCATCGACCAATCCCCATTCTTTGGCCCGCTGGCCGCGCACTCCCTCCGCCGTGGTGCAGAACAGGTCGGCGAGGTCGTGCCGGACCTTCCGTTTATCGGTGAGGCGGGTCAGGCCGCCGGTCCCCGGGAGCACTCCCAACAAGGGGACCTCCGGCAGGCTGACTGCCGAGGAGCGGTCGTCGACGAGGATAATCTCGTCGCAGGCCAGAGCCAGCTCGTACCCGCCGCCGGCGGTGGTGCCGTTACAGGCGGCGATGAATTTCAGGCCGGAGAAGCGGCTGGCGTCTTCCAGGCTGTTGCGTGTCTCGTTGGTAAATTTGCAGAAGTTGACTTTCCAGGCGTGCGATGCCTGCCCGAGCATAAAGATGTTGGCGCCGGAACAGAAGATCCGCTCCTTGGCGCTGGTGAGAATCACCGCGCGCACCTCCGGGTGTTCGAAGCGGATGCGTTGGATGGCGTCGTGGAGCTCGATATCGACCCCGAGGTCGTAGGAATTGAGCTTGAGCGTGTAGCCTGGACGGATGCCGCGGTCCTCTTTGACGTCCAGCGCGAGGGTGGCGATCGGCCCCTCGCAGGCGAGGTGCCAGTGCTGGTACTGCTCGGGGTGGGTTTGGTAGTCGACCAGCGGCGTGTCAGCCGGTGCATGCTGTGCCATGTCTATCCTCCGTGTCGAGAAGAGTTGATGTGCACGAGTTGGCGGAGCGCTGCGAGACTGGCCTGTGGAGTCTGCCCGGATGTATCGACGATCGCGTCGGCGCGACGGTACAAGGGTTCGCGCGCGGCGAGGATCTGCTTGAGGTCTTCCATGGCGGTGGCATTACCGGCCATGGGCCGCAGATCGCCTTGGGCCAGCACCCGCTCCATGTGTTCTTCTGGCGCGGCTTTCAACCACACCGTGTAGCAGCGGGCGAGCAACAGGGCGAAGGTATCTTCTTCGGCGACCACCCCCCCGCCGACGGCGATGACCGCGCGGGTGTGTTCCTGCAACACCCGTTCGAGACAGCGCCGCTCGATCCGCCGGTACCCCGCCTGGCCGTACAAAGTGAAAATCTCTCCTAACGGCAGACCGGCTTCTTGTTCGACTTCGCGGTCGAGCTCGATGAAGGGCACCTGCAGCTCTGCGGCCAGCAGCGCGCCGAGCGTGCTTTTGCCTGCCCCGCGCAGACCGATGAGCGCGATGCGCTGGCGTCGCTCCGTGTCGTCGGGGGCGAATTCGCGCAGCACGCGCAGGATCACCTCTTCTAGCCGGTGCGCGGGCAGCCGGTGCAGCAGGCGACCGATCAGCTGTTTTTCTGCCGAGTACTCAGGTGTGAAAATATCCGGGAGGGAAACGTTGAGCGCGGCGGCGATGCGGCGCAGCAGGATGATGGAGATGTTGCCGTCGCCGGCTTCTACCTGACCGAGGTAACGCTCGGACACTTTCGCCTCCCGTGCGAGGGCTTTGCGCGTCATCCCTCGCCGCGCCCGCAGCTCACGGATGCGCTTGCCGAAAGCGGCTAAAAATTGCGCGTCGGCCGCCGAGAGCTCATCCGCGCACACGGGAGTTGCCGTCGCACCTGGCTGAACCTGCGCTTGGGGATCCATAACGAAGTGGAATTATACTGCTGATCTAATTTTTGTCAAGAGGTATATTGCTTCTTACCGGAAAATTTTTTCCTTTTAGTGGAGAGTGAAGGTATTATATTGCCTATTCGAACCGGAACGGGAAGAGTATTTATCAAAGGCGACGGAAAAGGCGACGGATCGAACGGCATTATTCTCCCTATTGGCACGAGTAAGGCAAAGCTCGGCATGCTTACGGACAGACGAGAGTTGAGATGAAGCGGCTGGAGTTTGACTTTCCCCTCCCGGCAGGTCCTGTAAGAGCTTGCTGAAGGCACAGGTGAGCCGATTCTCGTTCTCTTGACAGCGTGTGTTTTTTTTGTGCTAGCGCGGTCTCATCATCTGCCTGCTCCAGGAGGGCTGTACCATGCGTGTGCGGGGAGCGATCACGACGTGGCTCGGGGTGATTGGTCTTGTGGTCGGCAGCGGGGCACTTGTGTTCTTGCCGGTCTGGTTGACGGCAACGCCGACGCCGGACCCCGGGGCCCCACCTGCTGGGCCGAGTCCGTACGATCCAGAGGTTCAGCACTTGCTGGAGACCACTTATCTAGGACATGCGGCTGGCATTCCCGACCCTGGGGAGCCGGCTGAGGTGCTGGAGAAGTACCTGGAGCAGAACGCGCACGGCTATCACGCCCTGTTAGCAAAAGACAGCAACACGCTTGACGCCGCAGTGGCGGCATGGGAGGAGCTCGCGCGCCAGCATTCTGAGAGCCGCCACGCCTATGTCGGGTTGGCAAAGCACTACCGCACGAAGGCACTGGTCACAGGTGATATCCAGTACACCCGGCGCGCGGCCGATGCGTACCTGCGTGCGCCCGGGTTGGGGATGCTGGGATGGCCTCTGCCCTCGTGCTGCAGGCCGACGGCAAGATAGTCGTTGCGGGGCATGCTGCTGGCGGTTTTGTCCTCGTGCGCTACCAACCAGATGGGAGTCTGGATCCCAGCTTTGGCACGGGTGGAACAGTGACCACCGCTATCAGTGGAACGGGAGATTTTGCTTCTGCGCTTGCTGTACAGGCGGACGGTAAACTTGTGGTAGCCGGGTATGTGTCTATGGCTCCCCAATACAGTATTGCTCTGCTCCGCTACAACCCAGATGGCACCCTGGATACTGCCTTTGGTGAAAACGGGAAGGTGACCACCGGTGATAGTCATGTGGCATCTGGGCTTGCTCTGCAGGCAGACGGCAAGATTGTGGTGGCGGGTTCCTTCAATGACGGCGCCAATAACGAGTTCCTCCTCTTACGTTACGACCCCGATGGCGGTCTAGATCCCACCTTCGGCATTGACGGAAAAGTGACCACTCGCATGAGTTCTGGCTAGAGAGTTCAGTGCGAGCAGACAATCGGACAGCATTCTTCTTACATCCACCGCCACTTGCAGAACGTGTTCACCACAGCCGAGGATCTCGCCTTTTAGCGGGGTGGCATCGCTGTACTCTCGTCCCCGGACAATGGTGACGTGCTGGTCCGAGAGACTCTGGCCGGTGAGCCGGTGTGGGAGAACCTGAAGCCGAACCTGCCATGCCGATCGCTCCGCGTCCTTTCTAGACTCTCCCCGTGCGCCGTTTGCCAAGCTCGCCGCCGACACTCGAGTGTGGCAGCGCTTGCCCCCTTGCAGGCGGCCGGTCATTTGGAGGGCGAGCGGGCGAGATGGTACAATAAGGTCGCCTGAGTCGCAGGGGTGTGCTGCGTGGGCAAACGCTGACAGACCGGGCGTGTGACAACGGGCGGAGGGAGGAAAGATGGATAAGCGACAGTACGGGGGGCTATTGCTGGGGACGATCTTGGCCGGGTTCATCGGCGGCATAGGGGCAAGCTGGGTACTGCACAGTGCACCGACGTGGGCGCAAAAGACCTGTGAGCTGCCTGCGGTGATCCGTGCCGAGCGCTTCGAGGTGGTCGATCGGGACGGGAAACTGCGAGCAACGTTGGGGACAGGGTCCACAGGCGCCCCCGGACCGGTGCTCTCCGATGGTCTGGTGCTGATCGACAACAACGGTCAGCCGCGGGCCAATTTGGGACTGGCGGCCGATGGGGCACCGGGCTTGATGATGTACGACCCGGGCTTGCGCTACCGTATCGCGCTCGACGTCGCTCCCGATGGCGCACCGGCGTTGGCGCTGGCCAGCAAAGAAGGACGAACGCGGGCGGAACTCGTTCTTCCCAGCGAAGGCGGACCAGGCCTGATCCTGTACGACGCGCGACTGCAGCCGCGCGTCACCTTGGATGTGTCCTCTGCTGGCCTCCCTGCCCTCGTGCTGACGGGCCAGAATGGGACGGTTCTCGGCAGAATGCCAGACGCTCCCTCGGTGAACCACAAGGCGCAGGTGGAGAACGTCACGGACACGTCCCCGCGTTGAACCCTCTGCCGGGAACGACAGGACAAACGGTATCGTGCGCGGGGTGCGCGAGGGGAAAACGCACCTCCCGCTGACTTTTTCTCACTGGCGGGAAAGAAGATCTGAAATCGAACCCTGCACTCTGATCGCTGCGACCTGGAGTTGTGGTTTCTCCCCGACTTGTTTAAAGAGGAGGGGGATGGCCGGTGGTGGGTCATTCCGTACGGGTGAGTCAGGAGGAACTCCATGCCGATTCCCACTATCCCCGAGCAATTCAACGCCGTGACCGCTTTTGTTGACCATCAGCTCGCCGAAGGGCGAGGAGAGCGGGTTGCCTTACGCTGGGGGGAGGAGTCGATCACCTACGCCGAGCTGGCCGCCAACGTCAATCGCGCCGGCCAGGTGTTGCGCCGCTTGGGAGTGCGACTGGAAGAGCGTGTCCTGTTGGTGCTGCTGGATTCACCGGCGTTCGTCTACTGCTTTTGGGGAGCGATCAAAATTGGGGCCGTACCGGTGCCCGTCAATACCTTCATGCGCCCCGATGAATACGCCTACCTCCTCAACGATAGTCGCGCCGGGGTAGTGGTGGTGTCGCCGGAGCTGTGGCCAGCGGTACAGCCTGCAGCAGCCCACAGTCGCTGGCTGCGGCATCGGCTGATCGCCGGAGCGGCACAGGCCGGGGCGCTGTCGTTACCGGAACTCATGCAGCGAGAAGAGCCGGTGTTGGAACCGGAGCCTACGCACCGTGACGATGTGGCGCTCTGGCTCTACAGCTCCGGTTCAACCGGTACCCCCAAAGGGGTGATGCACCTGCACCGAGATCTCTTGTATTGCGCGGACACGTACGCTCGTGACATCCTCGCCATCACTGCCGACGATGTGACCCTCGCTGCCCCGCGCCTCTTCTTTGCCTACGGGTTGGGTGGCGGTATGACCTTTGCCCTGCGTGCTGGTGCAACCGCTGTCCTTGTGTCCGAGCGCCCCACCCCCGAGGGGATGTTTGCCGCTATCCATCGCTATCGGCCGACGCTCTTCTTCGGTGTGCCGACGCTCTATGCGGCTATGTTGCAGGTACACGACGCGGCGCAAAAATACGATCTCTCCAGTCTCCGTCTCTGTGTCTCTGCCGGTGAGCCGCTGCCCGCAGAGTTGTTTCACCGCTGGCGTGAGCGCTTCGGGGTGGAAATCCTCGACGGGATCGGCACCACCGAGGCGCTCCACATTTTTCTCTCTAACCGTGCCGGGCAGGTCAGGCCGGGGAGCTCCGGCACCCCGGTCCCCGGCTACGAGGTCCGCGTGGTGGACGAGCACGGACAGGAGGTGCCACAGGGCGAGATCGGCGATCTGCTGGTCAAGGGGGGGAGCATCACAATTGGATACTGGCACAAGCTGGAGGCGACGCGGCGCGCGCTGTACGGGGAGTGGCTGCGCACCGGCGACAAGTACTACCAGGACCAGGAGGGCGTATTTTGGTACTGCGGTCGCTCGGACGACATGCTGAAGGTATCCGGCCAGTGGGTCTCGCCTGCCGAGGTCGAGGGGCTGCTCTTTCAGCATCCCGCCGTTTTGGAAGCAGCGGTCGTTGGGTGGGAGGACGAGAACCGCTTGATCAAACCCAAAGCCTTCGTGGTGTTGCGTGCAGGGTACACGCCATCGCCGGCCCTGGCGGAGGAGCTGCAACAGTTCGTCAAAGCGCGCACCCTGCCGCATAAATATCCCCGGTGGATCGAGTTTGTGGCCGAGCTGCCCAAAACCGCCACGGGAAAAATCCAGCGTTATAAACTCCGTGCCCCTGCAGGGAGGGAGCAGTGATCCGCAGAGCCTGGAAGAGACGCAGGAGAGGAGCAGTACTCCAGCTGGGGTGTGTCGTTCTCGCCGTGAGTGTATTCCCTGTCTACGCCCAGGACCTGTTTTCCGAACAAGAGCAGCGCCAGATCAAGGCCCAGGCGCACGCCATGGCGGCGGAGGATTTGTATGGTGCCGGTCAGCTCGAGCAGGCCATCGAGCAGTGGCGGGAGGCGCTGCGTCTCGATCCCGGCTTCGTCAGCGCCCGTCACGACCTCGGTCTGGCCTTGTGGCAGAGGGGGCAACTGGACGATGCCATTGCCGAGCTCCGCGAGGTCGTGCGCCTCGATCCAAAGCAAGCGACGGCTCACGCCGACCTGGGAGATGCGCTGCGACAGAAGGGCGACCTCGATGGTGCGCTCGCTGCCTATCGGGCGGCTGTGGCTCTCGTGCCCCATTCCCCGCAGTTGCAGAGCAACCTCGGGTATCTCTTAGCCCGCAGGGGTGATCTCGACGGCGCAATCGCGGCGTGGCGTGAGGCTATCCGCCTCGATCCCAAATACCCGCCTGCGTATGCGAATCTGGGTG
>JANWXO010000126.1 GCA_025057295.1 Candidatus Binatia bacterium
TATCTTCAAAAGAAAACCGGGCCTCCTCCCGTTCACGTCGCAAATACGCTTCCATCTCGGCGCGCTCCTCGCTGCGGCGCAGAGCCTTGATGCTGAGTCCCAACTTGTGCTCGCGGGGATCGATATGGATGACCTCTGCCTCCACCACCTTCCCGACCTGAAAGAGCGCAGAAGGTTTCTCCACCCGCTCTGTCGAGAGCTGGGAGATGTGGACCAGCCCCTCGATCCCTTCTTCGATCTCGACGAAGATGCCAAAGTCGGTCACGCTGGTAACCTTGCCCTGCACCCGGCTGCCGACCGGATGGCGCTGGGGCAAGGTCGTCCACGGATCGGGGACGGTTTGTTTGATCCCCAGCGAGATCCGCTCGTTCTCGACATCCACGCCGAGGACAACCGCATCGACCTCGTCACCCTTCTTATAGAGCTCGGAAGGGTGCTTCACCTTTTTCGTCCAATGCAAGTCGGAGATATGCACTAAGCCGTCGATCCCCTCTTCGACCTCGACGAAGATGCCAAAGTCGGTCACACTTTTGACCTTGCCGTGGATGCGGCTCCCAACCGGATGCTTGATACGGACCAGCTCCCACGGATTGGGTTCGACTTGCTTGAGGCCCAGCGAGATGCGCCGGTGCTCGGGATCGATCTCCAGGATCATCACCTCGACTTCCTGATCTTTGGCGAGGATTTTCGACGGGTGCACGATGCGCTTCGTCCAGGACATCTCCGAGACGTGCAGCAGCCCTTCGACCCCTTTTTCTAGCTCGATGAACGCCCCATAATCGGCCAGGTTGACGACTTTGCCGCGCACGCGGCTGCCCACGCTGTAGCGCTCGAGCACGGTATCCCAGGGGTCGGGGATCAGCTGCTTCAAGCCGAGAGAGACACGCTCGCGCTCGGCATCGAATTTGAGGACGACCACCTTGATCTTCTCACCGACCTTCACCACTTCCGAGGGATGTCCAATCCGCCCCCAGGACATGTCGGTAATATGCAGCAACCCATCGATTCCTCCCAGGTCAATAAAGGCCCCGTAGTCGGTGATATTCTTGACGGTCCCTTCCAGGATCACTCCTTCTTCCAGCAGCTTCAGCGTCTCCTCGCGCAGCAAATCGCGTTCTTGCTCGAGGACGGCGCGGCGGGACACAACAACGTTCCCACGCGCACGGTTATACTTCAGGACGGCGAACTTTCCCCGCTTGCCGAGAAAACGATCCAAATCACGGACCGGACGAAGATCGACATGCGAGCCAGGCAGAAAAGCCGGCACGCCGATGTCGACCTTGAGTCCTCCTTTGACTTTGCCGACGATGACTCCCTCGATGGCCCCCTTGTGGTGATAGGCGTGCTCGATTTCGCGCCATACGCGCAACTGTTGCGCCTTGGTCCGGGAGAGGACGATGCCTTCCTGGTCTGCATCCGCCGCATCGAAATAGACTTCGATCTCCTCTCCTTCCGTCACAGCCAGCCGACCATCGCGGGTACGAAACTCGGCAAGAGGGATGTGGCCCTCTGATTTGTACCCAATGTCAACGGTGACGAACTCCGGCCCAATCTTGACCACTCGTCCGCGCACAATCTCGCCAGGTTTGACCGAGCGCAGGCTTTCTTCGAACATCTGACCGAAGTCTTCGCCTGGGCCCCGGCCCCCCTGGGGGGCTGTGGGAGTGGTTGTTACCTTTTCCTGTTCCATGTCTTTGGTGTACCCCCTCGGAATCCCCCTGATCCTCGCTCCTCCATACCTCCCTGCCTTCTAGGTTGCAAGAGCTACGCCATGCGGTTTCCGCCATCCTGATCCACCCTTGCTTCTACAGCCCGCACCCAGCGGAGGAGGGTGTCTACGACTTCCTCGAGGGTGAGGGCTGTGGTGTCCACTACGATGGCATCCGCGGCGCGTTGCAACGGCGCGTGCGCACGCGCACTGTCACGCTGGTCGCGTTCAGCCATTTCCCGCATCGTCGTGGCTAAACTCTCTGCCCCCTCTTGTGCCCGCAATTCGGCATACCGCCGACGTCCCCGTTCTTCCAGCGAAGCATCAAGGTAAAATTTTACGTCGGCATCGGGGAAAACCACCGTGCCGATGTCACGGCCCTCCATCACGACCCCCCCTCCTCTGCCGAGTTCTCGCTGCACGCTCAGCAGGCGCTGGCGTACGCCCGGCTGGGCCGATACTTTGGACGCCATCTGGCTCACCTCTGGCCGGCGAATCGCCATAGTGATGTCACGATCCCCCAAGAAGAGGCGAATGCCCTCCGGCTGCGGGAGAAAGCGAAGCTCGAGTCGATCACACAACGCCTCCACAGCCGCGCAATCTGCAGGATCGACGTTCTGTTCCAGCGCAAGCAATCCCACTGCACGGTACAGCGCGCCAGTATCGACGTAGCGGTAGCCGAGGCGTTGGGCGAGCAGGCGGCTCGACGAGCTTTTCCCCGCGCCGGCCGGCCCATCGACGGCGATAATCAGTCTCCTGTTCATATGTGCGTGACGGTTGGCCCAGTCAGCTCTCGCACCAGGTCATAAAACCCTGGAAACGAGATAGCGACGCTGTCTACTCCTTTTAGCACCATCTCCCCGGTTCCGGCTAGTCCCGCGACCGAGAGCGCCATGGCGATGCGATGGTCGCCAAAACTCTGTCCCTGCCCACCGCGTAATCTTCCGCCTGTAATGACCAATCCATCGGGGAGCTCAGCCACCTCGATCCCCAAGGCGCGCAAGGACGTGGCCAGCGCGTGGAGGCGATCGCTCTCTTTGACGCGCAACTCCTCAGCTCCTCGGATCGTCGTCGTGCCCCGCGCACATGCCGCGACCACCGCAATGATGGGAAACTCATCGATCGCGCGCACGACGAACTCGCCAGCAATCTCCGTTCCCTGCAATGCGCTGGTGCGCACGACCAGATCGCCCACCGGTTCACCGTACCTCTCCCGCTCATGCAGCACCGTGATCTCTCCCCCCATGGCGCGGAAAATATCGAGCGCACCGGTGCGAGTGGGGTTGAGCCCCACGTTGCGCACGTACAGCTCAGAACCGGGCACGATGAGGGCGGCACCGATGAAAAATGCCGCCGACGAGAGATCGCCTGGAACCTCGAGATCACAGGCGTGGAGCTCTTGACCGCCCTCAACAGTCACCACCGTGTCTTCGACCGTTACGCGTCCACCGAAGGCAGGCAGAAGTCGCTCTGTGTGGTCCCGCGAGCGCACCGGCTCCCATATCTGGGTGCAGCCTTGTGCCTGCAGGCCGGCGAGCACGAGCGCCGACTTCACCTGCGCACTGGCGACCGGAGTGCGGTAAGAGATCCCGTGCAGAGGCCGCCCGTCAATACGCAGCGGAGCGCGGTCGTCTCCACCCTCACTCGCGATGGCTGCTCCCATGGTACGGAGCGGCACGATCACACGTCCCATGGGGCGGCGACGCAAAGAGGCATCGCCGTCCAATCGCGAGGTGAAAGAACGGGCAGCCAGCAGGCCGGCGAGGAGCCGCATGGTGGTGCCGGAATTGCCGCAGTCGATCACTCGTGCGGGCGCGCGCAGCCCGTCCCAGCCGCAGCCGGTCACCGTGACCTCGTCCCCCCTCTGCTGAATGTCCACTCCGAGTGTCTGCAGTGCCTGTATGGTGCTGCGGTTGTCACCACCAGTGGAACAGTGGCGAATGTGGCTGGTGCCATGCGCAACCGCCGCCAACATGACGGCGCGATGGCTGATCGACTTATCCCCCGGAAACGTGACCTCCCCACACAGGCCAGTGGTTGCTGGACGGATCACCACCGTATCGCTCATGTGCGCTCCCGTAGCCGGACGAACCGGTACCGTTCCGACCGCGCTTGCTCGATTGCTGCGGTCAATATCTCTACATCCCCTCGCTCTACCCCGGTCTTCAATTGCGCCAGAGCCTGCTCGAAGTCAGCCAGAGCATTCAGCAACGCTTCGCGATTCGACAGGAAAATATCGCGCCACATCTCGAGCGGACTGGCGGCGACGCGGGTCATGTCGGCGAACGCACTGCCGGCATAGACGAGGAGGTCCAGACCGTCGCGCGCGGCAGCGCGCGTGGCGTTCATGAGGCTAAAAGCGATGAGGTGCGGCAAGTGGCTGACTCGGGCGAGGACGTAGTCGTGGGTTGCGGCTTCCATCTCCTCCACTCGCATGCCGACCCCTTCCCACAAGGCACGTACCCGCGCCAGCGCCTGTGGGTCGGTGCGCGGGGTCGGAGTGAGCAGGCAGAGACGCCCCTCGAACAGGGTGGCGAACGCGGCCGCTGCCCCTGCCTGTTCGGTGCCAGCGATAGGATGGGCACCGACAAAGGGCAACGTAGGTGGGAGGAACGCCTCCATCGTCCGCACCACCGCTTCTTTCACACTCCCGGCGTCGGTCACCACGCAACCAGGCGGCAGGAAGGGCACGAATTGGGCTGTCACCTGTTGCATCGCAGCGACTGGTACGGCGAGCAAGAGGAGGTCGGTCCCTCGTGCCGCCTCCGCCGGATCGAAGGTGTAGCGATCGATAATCCCACGCTCCAGGGCCACACGCAGATTGGCTTCGGTACGGCCAAAGCCGACAATCTCCTCCACCAGCCCACGTGCGCGGGCGGCGAGTCCGAGGGACCCCCCGATCAGGCCGACACCCACAATGACGAGACGGTGAAAGAGCACAGCCATGAGGTCCCTACGACTTTCTTTCTCGCAAGAGCTTTTCCAGGGCCGCGATACAGCGCTCGTTCTCGGCCGGCGTCCCAACGCTCACCCGCGCATAGCCGGGGAATCCATAGCCTTCCATCGGCCGGACAATGACACCCTCGCGTAACAGCCGCTCGTACATTCCCGGGCCGAGATGGACCAGCAAGAAATTTGCCCAACTCGGCGCATAGGCCAACCCGAGGCGGTCAAACTCCCGCCGAAGATAGGCCATCCCCTGACGGTTATTCTCCCGCGTGCGGCGGATGTGCTCCTCGTCGTCGAGTGCGGCCAAGGCTCCCACCTGCGCCAGCGCATTGACGTTGAACGGTTGGCGAATACGATTGAGGATATCGATCACTTCGGGTGAAGAGATGCCGTAGCCGACCCGCACTCCCGCAAGACCACCGATCTTGGAGAACGTGCGCAACGTCACCAACAACCGGTCGCCAGTATGATAGGCGAAGGAGTCAGGGTAGGCGGGATCCTCGACGAATTCGAAGTACGCCTCATCGACGACGATCATCACCTCAGGCGGAACGGTCCGTAAAAACTGCTCCCACTCGTCGCGCGTATAGATCGTCCCAGTAGGATTGTTCGGATTATCCAGGAACACGATCCGAGTATCGGGGGTAATCGCCCGGCTCATCGCTTCGAGGTCGAACTTGAACCCCTTGTGCGGCACGGTGATCGTCCGGCCACCAGCGGCTTGGGTCACCAGACGGTAGATGGCAAACGCGTGCTCGCCGATCACGACTGCCTCACCAACCCGCAGAAACGCACGGACGATCATTTCGATGAGCTCGTTGGACCCGTTGCCGATGATGATCCGCGAGCGCTCGATGCCCAGCTTCTCGGCGAGCCGCCGCTTGAGGTAGAACGCATCACCATCGGGGTAGCGGTGCAAATGGGGCAGAGCAGCCGTGATCGCGGCGACGGCTCGCGGTGACGGGCCGATGGGGTTTTCATTCGAGGCGATCTTGATCGCGTCCTGAATACCGTATTCTCGCTCGAGCTCCTCCACTGGCTTGCCAGGCTGATAGGGAGTCAAGGTGCGGATCCACTCTGGAACGTACTTCTGCATATCCATGGCGTCGTCTATTTCTCCTTTAGCCCCTCCGCCGTAGAGGGGTCGTGCCAACGGCTGTAGGATCCCAGTACCTTGACTGACACACAATAGGGTTCGATCTCGCGGAGCGCACGGGCCAGTCGCTCCTCGCTAATGTGACCCTCGACATCGATAAAAAACAGATACTCCCAGGGGCGCCCCTTCAACGGCCGAGATTCGATGCGCAGGAGGTTGACGGCATGCTCAGCAAAGGGCTTGAGGGTGCGGTAGAGGATCCCCACTTCGTCGCGCACCGAGAGCAAGAGCGAGGTTTTGTCCCGTCCGGTCGGCTGCCCGGGCGAGGTCTCGCGCCCCAGGACCAGAAAGCGCGTAAAGTTCGCCGCCTGGTCTTGGATATTGGCAGCCAGCACGTGTAAGCCATAGTGCTCCGCCGCCATACGGCTGGCGATCGCTGCGGCGCGCCGGTCTCCTGCCGCAATGACTGCTGCGTGGGAGTTGCTGGCAACCTCCTCGGTCGTCACCCCAGGCAAATGGGTCGTCAGCCAGCGACGACACTGGGCAAGCGCTTGGGGGTGAGCATAGACGCGCCGCACCTGCGCGAGCTGTGCGGCACGACTGAGCAGACAGTGACGCACCTCCAAGGACACCTCGGCGATAATCTGCACCCTGGATTCCACGAACATATCGAGGGTAATCGCCACTCCCCCTTCGCTGGAGTTCTCCACCGGCACAACCCCATAATCGACCTGTCCACGTTCGACCTCGGCAAAGACCTGTGGGATCGTCGCGACCGGAACAAACACTGCCTGTGAGCCGAACTGCTCCCGCGCGGCCAGATGGGTAAAGGTCGCCTCCGGCCCCAAATAGGCTACCCGTATCGGCTCCTCCAATGCGCGCGAGGCGGAAATGATTTCGCGATAGATGGCCCGCACCGCTTCGTTGGAGAGCGGGCCTTGATTGAGCTTGCCGAGCCGGGCAAAGATCTGCCGCTCGCGTTCGGGCACGTAGACACGCGCCCCGTCTTGGTGCTTGGCGCGGCCGATCCGCACCGCTAGGCGCGCACGCCGGTTGAGCAAGGTAAGAATCTGCGCGTCGATGCGATCAATGTGCGCGCGCAGAGATGCCAGTGAAGACGATGTCTGTTTGCGCGACACGAGCCGTCCCTTTACTACGATTCCCCACCACCGTCTACCTCATCTCCATCTCCTCGTCCTCCTCCGCGATCGCCTGTTCCCCCATCCGGCGAAATTTGGCGAGACGCCGCGCCAGGAGTTCGTCGAGAGGAAGCGCAGCCAGCTCTTCCAAATGCTGGGCAATGGCATCGCCCACCAGGGCAATGGCCGCCTCCGGATAACGATGTGCTCCTCCGAGTGGCTCCGGAATCACGCTGTCAATCACTCCCAGCGCAAGGAGGTCGGCTGCCGTGACCCTGAGCGCCTCCGCCGCCCATGCAGCGCGCTCTGGCGTTCGCTCCCCATAGAGAATGGCCGCACAACCCTCAGGAGTGATCACCGAATAACAGGCGTTCTCCTGCATCAGCACCCGGTCACCGATCCCCAACGCCAATGCTCCACCACTCCCGCCCTCCCCAACCACGACGACGATAATCGGCGTGCGCAGTCCCGCCATCTCGCGGAGGTTGCGCGCGATCGCCTCCGCCTGCCCCCGCTCTTCTGCGTCGATCCCAGGGTAGGCCCCCTGTGTATCGATGAATGTCACCACCGGACGGCGAAACCGCTCGGCCAGATGAAACAGGCGCAGCGCCTTGCGGTATCCTTCGGGACGCGGCATGCCGAAGTTGCGGCGCACTTTTTCCGCCACCGTACGGCCGCGCTGATGACCAACGACAACCAGCGGCCGACCGCGGAAGCGAGCGAGCCCACCCACGATGGCCGGATCGTCGGCGAAACACCGGTCTCCGTGCAACTCGACAAACTCCGAACAGAGCGCCGCAATATAATCGAGCGTGTACGGCCGATCGGCATGACGCGAGAGCTGCACGCGTTGCCAAGGAGACAAGGTTCCGTAGATTGCCGCCTCTAGCTGCCGACACTGCTCCTGCAGCCGGCACAACTCCGCTTCCTCTGTCGGCGAGCGTGTTCCGAGCCGTCGAAGGACGTCGAGGCGTTTATCGAGCTCCATGAGTGGTTTCTCAAAGTCCAAATAGGTCGTTTGCACGGCTCTCTCCTCATCCACTGTTTAGGCGCCTTGCGCATAGAATCTGTCGATCGCCCTGGCAGCCTCCTCTACCTGCCCGGCCGGACACCACCACACCTCAGGTTCCCCACGTAACCAGGTCAGCTGGCGCTTGGCTAGGCGGCGCGTTTCTCTGCACATCTCAGCCACCGCCTCGGCCAGCGAACACCGCCCGAGCAGCATCGCACCGATCTGCGCATAGCCGATGGTCCGCAAGGGGGGAAGCTCAGGTCCATACCCCAGCCCCCACAGGCGGCGGACCTCGTCGACCAGGCCCGCGGCGATCATCTGACCGCAGCGGTGAGCGATGCGGCGGGCTAAGGTTTCCCGGTCCGCGACCAAACCGATCGTGAAGATAGAGAATTCCCGCTCGCCATAGCCATGGGCTCGCTGCCATTGGCTGATTGGAGTCCCAGTGAGAAGAAAGACCTCCAGCGCACGGACCACTCGCACCGTGTCATGGGGGTGGAGGCGTGCCGCCGCGTCAGGATCTACCTGGCGGAGCCAGCGGTGCAAAAATCCTCTTCCCGTCTGGCGCTCTTGCTCATGCAGGTGCGCCCGCAAGTGCAGGTCTGCTGCCGGCCCAGCGAAGAGCCCGCGGGTCAGCGCACGCAAGTAGAGGCCGGTCCCCCCCACCACGAAGACTCGCTTCCCACGCCGCAGAATGTCTGCAATCGCCGCGCGGGCCAAAGTACGGAAGCGGGCACTGTCGAAACGTTCATCCGGATCGACAACGTCGAGCAGGTGATGGGGCACCCGTGCACGCTCTGCCGGGGACGGTTTGGCTGTGCCAATGTCGAGGTACCGGTAGACTTGGCGTGAATCCGCGCTGATGATTTCGGCATTGTAGTGAGGAGCCAGTGCGACCG
>JANWXO010000127.1 GCA_025057295.1 Candidatus Binatia bacterium
CGACAATACGGACCAAGTCGCGGAAGTCTTCGATCGTCAATGGCATAAGTCTTCCTGTAGCGTGTTTTCCCGTCCTTTCCAACCCCGCTTGACAACCGAGGACATCTGTCTTGCAGGATCCTGAACAGGACGGAGCAGCAGAGGCACGAAGTCACTGTAACAGCCACCAAAAGCGAACGGTGGACGTTCGAGATCCCAACCGCCGTCACCGTATCGACCGCCTGCACGCCTGCGCCCATCATTAGTCCCTACCGTGGAGGGCTCGGGGCTGAAGCAGCTACCGACAAGCCACTGTTGCGCGGCGTGTCCTCCGAGAAGGTCGAGGACAGCCTGGGACGGTTTGTCTGGGTGTCTCTGCACGACAGGCACGCGGGAGAAACCTTTCAGGCATGTTGTCAACGCCGCACCGATGAAGAGTCGATCGCTACTGCGACGGTGGCATGCTCTTGAAATCAGAGATGTGGATATAGATGCATAGCAATACGTTATGTCAAGCCAATCGGTTGTTTTCTTTTCTTGTGGGCGACAATTCACAGTGGTGGATCGCCCACATCGGGAGGATGTTCCACCCGAGGAATGGCAGAAACAGGCAGAAGCTGCCATGCAGGAACTGCACTGAGGCGACATCCACCCGGCTGAAGCCTGCAACAAATTGCTTGCACCCGTCTGGTCGCACTGCAGGCTGTCTCAACCGGTATTGACAGCCCGCGTAGACTGCAGTAGAAGGTCCGTAATTGAAATTGAAAATCATTTTCAAAAAATGCACAACAAGCGGCCAGAAGCATACAAGCTCAGAGCCCGGATAGAGGGTATCCTTGCAGGCTCTCTCTGGCATCTCTCATTCGAGAAACAGTTTCCACGAAAGCAGAAGCTTCCCCTCCTCAGCTTCTGCGCCTGACCCCGGGCGCTCCCCTCCTTGCGCCCGAGGTTCCCCCTCCGTGCCACCCTATTCACGAGTGTCGTCGTATCGCCACTCGGAACCCGCGGAAGCGGATTGTCCGCAAGATGGTTGCAAAACCAGACAGCCTCGCGTGCTTCAAACGAGAGGTGCCATGAACGGAACGAAGGGCAAGAGAGACTTCGGTCAGTTTTCCCTCCTGTTCTCTGAACTGAGCATGATCGTGTTCCTGTTCTGGGCTTTGACAGTAGAGGGCGGAAAGCAAGAGCGCAAATCCACGATCTTTGAGAGAGCACCAGCGCTCTTCTCCTCCAACACCTTTGCTAGGCATACCAATTCCCCCAAGGAGCTGTCCATGCTGAATCCTCCCCACACCGACAAAGAGGTCCATGTTGAGGTGCATATCGACCTGTGCCCCAATGATGTGTTGCACATCAAAATTGGCAACATCTGTTTGCACCTCTGCCGACAAGATTTTCTGCAACTGGCTCAGGCCGTGCAACACACGGCCGAGCACATCACCCGGTCGCGTGCAGTCAGTAAACTGCCAAGAGACAAGGTGCACTAAAACAAAAGGAGGCCGCTATGCAAAACCCACGCTGTTGGCAAACTCCAGACGAGTTAATGACGATCTCGGTGTGTTCCGAAGGGTGTGTACACCTGCGCATTGGACGCACCATCATCAAGTTGGTGCCGGAGGAGTTCCTCGCATTAGCCAAATTGACAGAGACCGCGGCACGAGAGATGCGCACGCCAGCGTGCGCGCTCATGTCCCTGCCTCACTCTACAACGGGACATTGAGAAGACAGGCTTGTTCCACAGAAAGTGTCGTCCATGAGGAACCTGCTCCTGTGTTTCCGTGCTCTCTGCGTCTGGTGGATTGTGCTGTGGGCTTCCCCAACGAGTGGATCCCTGCTCACACTCCAAGACGGCGCAGGCCGTACGGTCACCTTGTCGCATCCAGCGAAGCGAGTGGTGGCGCTCAGTCAGGGAAGCATAGAGATCGTGCTTGCCCTCGGGGGGACTGTCGTTGGGCAACCGTCTCTTCGCGGCGTGGTCGTATCTGAGGCAATTGGAGCGCTCCCCGAAGTCGGCAATGCGGTGACCCCGAATGTGGAAGTCCTGATGCAGGTTCGTCCTGATCTGATCATTGCTCCAGCCAAAGCACATGACGCGCGAGGATGTTGAACACTGGACCCAGAGTGAAGCCTTTCACCGCACCCACGCAACTCGACCGTTGGCCGATATGTGCTCCGGTCCGAGCATCCGGGAGCTTTACGAAATTGTTCAGGAAAGCGGGGTGCTGCTGATCCCGGTTCGTGGGCTAGACTGGCCATAACAGCGAAATTGGAGGTCATGATGACTGGACAGACGACTTTGCAAACGTCCCTTCCCGGGCACGCGTTACAGACCAGCAAAATGCCGGGTCATTGGCTCCTGGCGCGCCTTGGGAAACGGGTCCTCCGGCCAGGAGGGTTACACCTGACGCAACAGATGCTGGATGCACTCGACATCCAGCCGACCGATGACGTTGTGGAGTTTGCTCCGGGCTTCGGACTGACCACTCAACTCACCCTGCGTCGCAAGCCCGCCACCTACACCGCCATCGAACGCGACGAAGCCGCTGCACAGCATGTACGCCGCTATCTGCAAGGTCCACAGCAACGCTGTCAGATTGGCAGCGCTGAGGCATCTGGCCTGCCCGCGGCCTCGGCGACGGTGCTCTACGGTGAGGCGATGCTGACCATGCAACCCCCGAGCACCAAAGAGCAGATTATGCGAGAAGCGTACCGGGTCCTGAAACCTGGTGGTCGTTACGGTATCCATGAGCTGTGCCTGATCCCAGACGACCTGCCCAAAAGGATGAAAGATGCCATCGAACACGCACTCTCTCAGGCCATCCATGTCGGGGCGCGACCGCTGACTCCGGCCGAGTGGCGCCAGGCGCTAGAATCCTGCGGATTTACGGTGCGTTCGACCGCGACCGCCCCCATGCACCTGCTCGAGCCCGAACGGCTGATTCAAGACGAAGGATTCATCAGAACCGTGCGCTTCGTGTGGAACGTGATGCGAGACCGTGAGGCGCGCCAGCGGGTTATGGCGATGCGTCGGACCTTCCGGCACTACCGGACCCATCTGGCAGCCATCCTGGTTATTGCCGTCAAGCCTGAGTGAACGAGGAGAGACGTTTATGCCATCCTCCTCTACGAACATCTCCCTGAGCCATTCTTTAGCGGGCCGTACTCGTTTTCGGATCAGCGCAATCAAGCAGAATTCTGAAGCGGCTGAGCGACTCGCTGCGTGGATCGCAACGACTGACGCTGTCCACGCAGCGCAAGCAAGCGCTGTTACCGGGAGTCTCCTGGTAACCTATGACCCAGCGAAACTGACACCAACACAGCTGGTGCAGCAGATCCAGTCGGCGCTTGCCGATGGGTTGTCATTCACACTTTCACAGCATCCTCCGCCGGCACACACCCATGAATCCTCTGACCAGAGCTCCCTGTGGCGTTTCCTCGGACTGACTGCCGTGATGGGGACTGTGTTCATCCGTGAGGTCATCTTCAAGGTTCCCGTCGCCCAGAGCGCCTTGAGCCCACTTGGTCTCCTCGCCGCAGTCGCCAGTGTACCGCTGCTCAGTCGCTCACTTGAACGCTTTCGCGAAGAGGGCCGTCTCTCACTAGAGAGCTTTCTCGGTGGCACCACCCTCGCCGCGGTTGCCGTTGGGGAAGCCGCGACCGCGCTCGAAGTCCTGTGGATCCACAGCGGCGCCGCCTGGCTGATCGCTTGGATCACGGAGCGCTCACGACGTGCCATTGCAGAAATCGTACAGCTCAGTGACCAGCATGCCGTCAAGCTGGTGGACGGGAGAGAAGTTGACGTCCCCACAGAAGCACTCAAACCAGGGGACCTGATTGTCGTTCACCCTGATGAGAGAATCCCTGTTGATGGGCGTGTCGAAGGTGGCGAAGCGCTTGTCGATGAGTCGCCGATTACTGGCCGCGCCGACTTCGCCGTGCGGCAGTCAGGTGATACCGTCTTCGCTGGAACCATTCTCCGGCAGGGAACTCTGCAGATCCGCGCAGAACAGGTTGGCAATTCCACATACCTGGCTCGCATCTTCCAAATGGTGGAAGACTCTCTGGTAAACAAAGCGCCAATCGAGGAAGTGGCCGATCGGCTCGCACGCACCCTGGTTAACCTCGGCTTCGTCGCCACTGCCGGGACGTTATTGGTGACAGGGAGCCTGTGGAATGCATTTACGGTGATGCTGGTCATGGCCTGCCCATGCGCCACGGCGCTGGCTGCGTCAACCGCGATCAGCGCTGCCATGAATACAGCAGCACGGCGGTACATTCTGATCAAAGGCGGACGCTATCTTGAGGAGATCGGCAAAGCGGAGATCGTGTGTTTCGACAAAACCGGGACACTCACTACCGGTCATGCCTCGGTCGCAAGGATCGTGGCGCTGCACAACACCCCTGAACTCCAGCTCCTCGAATGGGCTGCCTCTGCTGAAGCACACAACCGGCATCCTTTTGCCCTTGCCCTCTGCGCAGAAGCAAGAACCCAGGGCCTTCCCCCGGCTCACCTGGATGTTGTAGAGCCTCTTCTGGGTATGGGGGTACGTGCGGCACATGACGGCCACGAATTCCTCTTGGGCAATCAGAAGCTGATGGAACGATTCGGCATCCGTACTGCTACAGACACTGACAGCCAGCCACGACCCGCCGATCACACGATTGTCTACCTGGCAAAGGACGGCGAGCTGGTCGGTTTCTTCGAGCTCACTCAACAGATACGCCCCGAGACTCGGACCGTTGTTGAGCAACTGAGAAGAGCTGGAGTGCACCAGGTCGTCATGATCACAGGAGACGAAGAGCCTGTCGCCACTGCGCTGGCTGAAAGGCTGGGCGTGACTCTATGCTTTGCCTCGGTCACCCCTGAAGAGAAGGCGGCAATCGTGACCAAGCTGAGACACAATGGACGCAAAGTGGTGATGGTCGGGGATGGCATCAACGACGCCCTGGCACTGGCAGAAGCCGATGTTGGGGTGGCGATGGGTGCTGGCGGTTCACCTGTAGCCATCGAAGCGGCAGACATCGCTCTGGTGCGAGACGACCTGCGAGACCTGCTCTATGCGCACACCTTGAGTCAGGACACGCTTCGCGTTGTCTCTCAGAATTTTTGGATTGCAACCGGCTCGAATATCCTCGGTGTGGTCCTTGGGGCGACTGGTCAGCTTTCGCCGATGGCAGCTGGCCTGATTCACATCGTCCACACCCTCGGTGTGCTTGCCAACTCGAGCCGTCTCCTCCGGCACAGCCCTGATACCTAGGTGAGTCACAACCCGGCCAATCAGCCAGGCAGGAAATCTCTCTAGGAGCAGATCCGCCGCTGAGCAGACATTTATACGAACAATCTCCACAGATAGGGAAACCCCGATATGAAAGAAGCGAGGTGAGCCATGTTGCAGTGTGGCATCTTTCTATTGACTGCCTAGTTCCCCGGAATTTCTCACCGTGAAGTGCTGAGTTCGGCTCTGGAATATACTGTCGCTGCCGAACGTCGTGGCTATGACGAGGCGTGGATCATCGAACACCATTTCATTCCCTACGGCATTTGCCCCTCCGCAATGACAATGGCAGGGTTTCTCCTTGGTCACACCAGCTGGTTGCGAGTCGGGACTGCGGTATCCCTCCTCCCCCTCCATCACCCAGTCCACTTAGCAGAACAGGCCGCGCTTCTCGTCTGAATCGAAATACGCGGGATCGGCACGGGTAGAACAACCGTGCAACGATACTCTTGCAACTAGTCACCGTCTTTTCACCTCTTCTCCAACCACCCTTCTGCTCGCAGTTGCGCCCAGATCTTTTCCACCGCTGCCCCACCCTGTTGTGTGACCCGCTCTTCATCATCGACCACGAGCCGACCGTCGAAGAGTTGAAAGTACCCGTCCGTCATCACGTGCCGCACGGCAAGTCCGTGCGCATAGAGCAGGTGGTGTAAGGGCTCCGGAGGAACAGCGCCGACGCCGGTCAGGAACCCGGTCACATCAATCGTACAGAGGTCTGCCTTTGCGCCAGGGGTAATGCGGCCGAGGTCGTCGCGCCCGAGACCATTCGCCGCGTTCAGCGTCGCTGCTTCGATTGCGTGCCAGATGGTTGGCATGGTCGCCGCGACCGGACTCGCTCCGCTCAACAGACGCGCTCGCGTTCTCCCGTACAGCACGGCAAGTTTGAGGTTTTCGACATAATCGTTCGAGTGCGTGTCGATGCCGATCGCGGTGCGCACTCCAGCCGCCAGCGCTTCCGGGTAGGGCTGCGTCCCGCTGGTTCCGCCAGCTCCGCCTCCCGATGGACAGTGGGCGTAGGTAAACGAGCGTTTCGCCAATATGGGCAAGTCCGCGGCAAGATCGACACCGCTCAGGTGCGCGCCAAATACTCGTTGCGAAAAGAAGCCCAGTTCGTCGAGCCATTCCACGGGGCGCTTGCCCCATAAGCGCTGCACGGTTGCGGTCTCCCTGGCGCTTTGGGCCAGATGCATATGGATGCCGTTCCCGACTGCTACCGCCGCGTCGAGAATGGCTGTGAGCGTGTCCGGCGTATGCGTATCGGTCGCGTGCGGCGCGAGTTGGGGACGGATACGCCCGTCTTCGGCACCGTTATGAGTCAGCGCAAAGCGTCGGTTCGCGTCGACCTCCTTGAGGGTCTCGGCCACAGAATCATAGAGCACCTGGTCGTGGGAGCGAAACCAGAGGGGAAACAGGCGACCAATGCTGGGAATCATGCCGCCGGGATACCCGCGAACGCCCCAGCGCTTCGCCACCCGTACGTACGACTCCGCCTGGCGGAGGCTGAGACTCATCTCGACGTGGGTGGTACAGCCCGAACGGAGCAGTTCGGCAATGTTGTATGCGGTGAGGGCATCCAGGTCTTCATCGCTCAATGTGTCCACCAATTCGAGCGGCCGCGCATAGGAGCGCCCGCCTTCGATCAGGCCGCGTGTCGGCGACCCAGCACATGCATGGGTATGACCGGAGATGAACCCTGGCAACAGGAGTTGCCCTGTGGCCTGCACGCGGCGATCGCGTCCAGGGATTCTTCCAGCCTTGACGTCCACGATGCGATCGCGGCGCACTCGCACCGAGACGTCAGGCAGTAACGTCAACCGCCCGTCAGCCCACACCAGTGCCCACGCAGCCTCTATGATACAGTCGCGATGTGGCGGCTTCTCGGACTTCCCCCTCGCCGGCGCACGCCGTGGCGCTGGCCCACCGCTCAACGTCGCACCTGCCGCAGCCACATAGGCCAAGACTCGTCGCCGCGAGACGCCGCCCGCTGCCACGTCCTCTGCTTCTCCTCCGAGAAAGCAAGCACCTGCATGACCTACCGCCTGCTCGCTCTTCATTCGGTCTCTCCCTCGGTACGCCGATTTCTCTCACGCCTGATGCAGGTTACAGGTGCCGACCAGTGACAGCTCATGGCAAGGAACGGATACTCAGCCAGAGAGGTCCGCGCCGCAAGGTCACTTGGACGCTGCCGGCTGGATCAACTCGATGGTAAAGCCGTCGGGGTCGCGCATATAGACGGCACGGGCACCCACGTTCATACCTGTCGTCACCAACGTCGGCTCGGAGCGGAACTCTACGCCCTGGGCTGTGAGCCGTTCATACCATGCCTGCAGATCATCGACGCGAATCGCCAAGTGTCCATTCCCTGGCCGGTTGGTCGCACGGTCCGTCGGTTCCGCCGGATGGGAGACATATTGCAGAAGTTCCAGGGTATGAGGATCCTCAGGCGTGATCTTGAGATGAGCGATCCGTAGTCGCGCGCCGGGAAAGCCGGTGATGGTGCCGACATAGGGCGCATCGATTTCTTGCTGGTGAACGAGATGCATCCCCAAGAGATCCCGGTAAAAGGCGAGAGACCGTTCCAGGTTACTGACGGTAAATCCGGTGTGCGCGACACTGGTCAATTTCATAAGACATCCCCTCCAGCGCCCGTAGTACGCTGGACGCAACTCGGGAGCAAGGCCCTCAGGTGCAGCGACGGCAACAAAGCGACGGTTTACGGCAGGGTGCACAATTCTCTGGAACTCGCGTTTGCATGCCGCGGCATAGAATTGGCGTAACCGACAGCCTAGGGCATACTGAGGGAGCTTGATACGGATATCGAGAAAGGGGAAGAGGAATGTCGTGGAACACCTGGTGCGCTAATCCCAGCCCGATCGCAGGCTGGCCGGGGAAGAGGCGGCCAACCGGATGGGGAGCGCTGCTCTGTCTGGCGTCCTGGTTGCTCGCCCCTGGGCAGATACCAACGCGCGCGGCGCACGCCTCACAGGCTGCGACGCTTCCCGAAGTGACCGTGCGGGGCACGACCCCCCTGATGGGGATACCGCTTCCCCGAGCACAGATCCCGCTCAACATCCAGGTCGCAACCGACGAGGACTACATCGCCAGTGGCGCACTGAACCTAACCGACTTTTTCGCCCGTGACCTCGCCGGCATCTCCCTCAGTCATGTCCAAAACAACCCCTTTCAACCTGATGTGCTCTATCGCGGATTCACTAGCTCCTTTCTTCTCGGCACGCCAGCAGGCCTCAGTGTGTTCGTCGATGGCGTGCGCGTGAACGAGCCGCTGGCGGACCAGGTCAACTGGGACCTCATCCCTTCCGATGCCATTGCGCGTCTGGAGCTCATCCCCGGTTCTAACCCCGTGTATGGCCGGAACACGCTGGGGGGCGCGCTGGTGATGCACACCAAGCGTGGACGGACCCATAGGGGCACGACCGCTGAAGTCTGGGGCGGCAGTTTCGGCCGCATCCGTTCGTTGCTGCAAACCGGCGGAACGTATGGCAACGTCGATTACTTTCTCTCCGGCAACTGGTTCACCGAAGACGGGT
>JANWXO010000128.1 GCA_025057295.1 Candidatus Binatia bacterium
ATTGCCCCCGAGGTGTTCAACTGCTCCGCCCCGGATACCGGCAATATGGAGGTCTTGGTCCGCTACGGCACCCCGGAGCAAAAGAAACAATGGTTAATCCCTCTGCTCGAAGGCAAGATTCGTTCATGTTTTGCCATGACCGAGCCAGCAGTGGCCTCTTCCGATGCCACGAATATCGAGTCGAGTATCGTCCGCGATGGCGATGAGTATGTGATCAACGGACACAAATGGTGGTCCTCAGGGATGGGGGACCCCCGCTGCAAGATCATCATTTTCATGGGCAAGAGCGATCCGCACAACCCAGACCGCTACCGCCAGCAGTCGATGATTCTCATCCCCCGTGACACGCCAGGGATCAAGGTCGTGCGTATGCTCTCCGTCTTCGGGTATGACGATGCACCACACGGCCATGCCGAGGTAATCTTCGAAAATGTACGGGTGCCGGCGTCGAATATCATTCTCGGCGAAGGGCGCGGCTTCGAGATTGCCCAAGGCCGTCTCGGTCCCGGGCGCATCCACCACTGCATGCGGCTCATCGGCTTAGCTGAACGTGCCCTCGAACTGATGTGCCGGCGCGCCAAATCACGGGTTGCGTTTGGCCGAGCATTGGCAGAACAGACGGTAACGCTCGAGCGGATCGCCGAAGCACGTATCATGATCGAACAGGCACGGCTGCTGACGCTCAAGGCCGCCTATATGATGGATACGGTCGGCAACAAGGCAGCACGCATGGAGATCGCCATGATTAAAGTGGCAGCACCCAATATGGCGTGCAAAGTGATCGACTGGGCGATGCAGGTGCATGGCGGCGGGGGTGTGGCGCAAGACTTCGGCCTCGCACGCGCCTACGCATCCGCCCGTGCGCTCCGCTTTGCCGATGGCCCAGACGAAGTGCATCGCAATCAAATCGGCCGCTTGGAACTCCGCAAGTACGACTGACGACTCGCGCAGACAGGTCGCACTCCCGTGCGCGGAACGGTCCAGTGCGCGGGTCGCACCAGGGCTCGCGCACCTTGACGGCATGCGCAGCGGGGATTAGGCTGACGTGACTGCCACTGAAAAACGAGGGGTGTGTGTCTACGTCCGAAGCCGTCACACAAGGAATCCGAGTGCATGTGGAAGCACAGTATGATCCGACCCGTTCGATGCCGCACCTGAACCGCTGGTTTTTTCTCTACACCGTGCGCATTACCAACGAAGGGTCGGTGACGGCACAATTGATCAGCCGCCACTGGATCATCACCGACGCGACCGGACACGTGGAGGAAGTCCGCGGTCCAGGCGTAGTAGGAGAGCAGCCGGTGCTTGCGCCAGGCCAGTCGTTCGAGTACACCTCCGGCTGCCCGCTCTCCACCCCCTTTGGGACAATGCGCGGGACCTATCAGATGGTCACCGCCGACGGGCGTCGCTTCGATGCAGAGATCGCTCCCTTTACCCTCAGCGAACCCCATGCACTGAATTGAGCACGCCCCGCGACGTTCCCTCCTGCAGATGCCATACGAGCCATCCAAGATGGGCGTGGCGTACGTGCACGCCGGCATTCTCAGATCGGGGAGTTACAGATTGGTCCGATAGTCTTCCTCGACGAACCGATCGATCTGCTCGGCCATGTGCTCATCCCCACCGACTTTTGCAGCAAGCAATTTCCCGAACGAGATGGGCTGGCGCTGCGGCCAGGTGTCGGGTCGCCAGAGCTGCGAACGTTTGAAAGCTTTGGCACAGTGAAAGAAGCACTCCTCCACGGTCACGCGTATCGCGACAAGAGCGGGTTGACCACGGGCAGACAAGCGCTGCAGGATTGTAGGATCTGCGGTCAGTTCCGCCGTACCGTTGACACGCAGCGTCTCCTCGGTGCCAGGGATGAGGAAGAGAATGCCGACGTGTGGGTTCACGAGGATATTCTGCAGACCGAACACCAACTTGTTCCCTTTGCGATCAGGGATCAACAGCGTTCTCTCGTCCTCGATGGCGACGAACCCTGGCCCATCGCCCTTGGGGGACACATCTTGATTGCCGGCGGCGTCGGCGGTCGCAAGCACGAGGAAGGGCGAGCGTCTGATGAAATCCATCGCCGCTGGCTCGAGGGTGCGCCAGAGCTTCTGCGGAACCAACGGGTGGGGCTCTCCGATGAGCGCACGCAGTTGCTCGATGGTTGTGATGCGATGGGGGTCGTTCATACCGTCTCTCCTCTTTTGGCTCAACTGTTGCTACGGGCAAGCATTTCCATCTTGTCCGCCAGCACGAAATCGAGCTCGCTGATGCCGCCGACGTCGTGCGTCATGAGATCAACCTTGACAGTACTATACACATTGAACCACTCCGGATGGTGATTCATCGATTCTGCAACCAGGGCCGCGCTGGCCATAAAGCCGAAAGCGTGCACGAAGTCCTTAAACTTGTATTCGCGGTGCAACTTTCCATTCACCACCGTCCAACCCGGGAGCCGGCCCAGTTTTTCCTGAATTTCGGCATCCGACAGTTTGGTGCGTTTTCCTGCCATCACGTGTCCTCCTTCCTCCAGGGCACGGAGTTATAGACACTATTCCCGTGTCGCTGTAGGCAGTCAACCTGGCGGAATAGCCTCTCGTTGCTATTCTCCCTGCTTCTCCTCGACAGGCGGTCTCCTGTCAGGTAGGGTACCATGGGGTTGAAACACACGGGAAGGAGACAAGCATGCGAAAACCAGCGGTCGGCCTTGCCGCCACACCTGGGCGGCGCACGGCCACACTCGAACTGGTGCAACGGCTCGAACAGGAAGGGTTCGCAGGAGTGTACTGTCATAGCGTGGGCGACAACGTCGGACTCTGCACCGCCTTGGCGGTTGTCACGCGGGATATTCCTTTTGGCACGAGCATCGCCAACATCTATGCGCGGCATCCGCTCGACTACGCACAGACGGCAGCCTTTCTGCACGAACTCTCCAACGGTCGCTTCCGCTTCGGTATCGGCGTGAGTCACGGCCCTGTTCACCAACGCCTCGGGCTGCGGGTCGGCAAACCGTTGGACGACATCCGGAAGTTTGTTCACGACATCCGCGCTTGTGCGCCGCACGTCGGCGCATTACCGCAGCAGCGGTGCATCGACGGACCCTACCAACTACGTGCGTCTGCCGAACTACCAGCAGTACTGGATCGAAGCAGGGTTTGTGGAAGAGATGCGCGCGATCCAAGAGGCCATCGCCAGGAAGGAAGACGAGAAAATCCCTCGGCTCATGTCTGACCGCTGGCTGCAACAAGTGACTCTCTACGGGACAGCGGCCGACGTGCGCGAGGGCATCGAGGCGTGGTACGACGCCGGGGTGAACACCCTTATCTTGGTTCCCTCGTCGACACGCGGGAATCAGCTCGTCGCGTGTGAAGAGCTGATCGCCGCATTCCGCTAGCTCTCAGGAGAACGCAGAGGGGTCGCGAAGCGGTCGCGCGATTAGTAGCCCAACTGTTTATCCACCACCCCGAGGAGGGGAGCCCCCGCGCGGGCGCGACGCAGGTTCTCACAGAAGCGGGCGAGGTTGCGCGCGGCACGCAACTGACTGGCACCGGCGGTATGCGGGGTCATGACGACATTCTCGAACGTCCACAAGGGGTGGTCGGCAGGCAACGGCTCCAGCGGGGCGACGTCGAGAGCAGCACCACCGCAGCGACCGTCCCGCAAGGCCCGCACTAATGCCTCACCATCGACGATCTCTCCCCGGGTAACGTTGACGAGGATCGCTCCCCGTTTCATCTGCGCGAATGTCGCGTCGTTGAACAGATGGCGCGTCTCCGCAGTCAGCGGGCAGCAGATCGCGACGACGTCAGAGGCGGCAAGCAACTCACCCAAGCGGTCGCGGCCCCATACTTCGCGCACGCCATCCGACGGGTCGACGGGCTGGATATCGAGTGCTATCACCTGCATGCCGAACGCCACCGCCCGCCGCGCCATGGCACGGCCAGTTCCCCCAAAGCCGATGATCCCCATCGTCAATCCCTCGAGCTCAATCTCCTTGCGACGCATGGTCTCGCGCGCCTGCCAGCTAGCAGGACCGAGGCGGATCGCCGTGGCGATCTGCCGGGTAAGCGCCAGCAGGAGGCCAAACCCGGTATCCGCTAAGTGACCACCCACCAAGCCTTTTTCGCTCGTCAGTACGACCGACGACTCGCGCATCGCCGGATACAAAAACATATCTACGCCGGACGCAATGGCATGCACCCAACGCAGACGAGGAGCGGCGTGGAACAGCGCTTCGGGAATAAAGCCGAGAATAACATCGACGTCGCCAGCCATGGCGATGGCATCGCGTAGTTGGGATGCGATTTTGATCGTCGAGCCAGGCGGTGCTGCTGCACGGATCTCCTCTTTCTCGGCATCGGACACCTCCGGTAATGTCAGCCCGAGCAGTACCAGGATCGTGACCGGCCCGTCCAAGCGCAAGTCAGCCATCGACGGAACCCCTCCTTTTCGCCACCGGCAGCGTACACTACCGGAGAGGACTCATCCATGTGCCGTACGCGGCGAGGCTCTCCGCGCGACCACTACCCTACCAGCGATTCCCAGTGCCCAAAGAACCCGAGACGCGGCCTGTCGGGAGCAAGGCCACCGACGGAGCGTTACGCCGCGCGACCGTGGCGGAGGAGCTTCCCCGGCGTCGCGCCCGTACATTTGCCCTCGACAAACGTCTCGACGCCGTTGACGATAATCGAACGATAGCCTTTCGCCCGTTGCACCCGCCGCCATTCTCCGCCGGGGAGATCATGTACGATCTCACCGACCCACTGAGGTTCGACACCAAGCCCATTGAGGTCGTAGACGACGACGTCGGCCCATGCCCCTTCGCGCAGGACTCCGCGGTCACGGAACCCGGCGGCATGAGCCGGCAGCGCCGAGAGGCGGTAGTGTGCTTCTTCCAGGGTAATCTTCTGCTCGTCGCGTACCAACCAGCACAGAAAGTCGGTCGTGAACGCACCACCGGTGAAGAACTTCGTGTGGGCGCCGCCGTCCGAGACCCCTGGAAAGGTATACATGGAGTTGGTGATGATCTCAGCGTGGAAATCGGCGTTAAATTTTGGTTCGGGTTGGAGAAATTCCGCCTTCAAGTCGGTCGCCAACGACAGATCAAGCATGACGTCTACCGGATGCTTGCCCTCCTCTGCAGCGATCTGACCCAGAGACTTGCCCACGTATTTCTCCAGTTCGGGCCTGTTCGCGACCGACTGAACGAGCAGGCGCGGCAGGCGTCCGCCGATGCCCGCTGCATTGCGCTCGAGGGCATACATCGCCTTTTCACTTTTCGCCGCTGCCCGTAGTACTGGGTCGCGCATCTTCGCTGCCCGTTCCTCCTTACTTCCGGTCAGCATATCCCGCCACGCACTCGACACATCATAGAGATTCCAATGCTCAAGGGTGAAGGCAAAACCGCTGCGTACTGTCACGGCCTGGCCAAAGATCGGTAGTCCCTGCGCGCGCACACGCTCTAACCACGCTAAGCTCTTCCGGTGCGGCTCAGGATCACGATTGCTGGCGGCGATGGCGTTGTGCAGCACTGGCCGTTGCGCTACCGCTGCCAGGCGCTCGAGAAACGCCAGGTCCTCCTTGATATGACCGGTCGCCTGGGTAATCTGGATGCAGCCTTCATCCCGTTCGCGGAGCACGCGGGCCAGGTTCAAGATATCTTCATCGACCATAGTATCGGTGACCATCGGCGAACCGTCATAATCAGCTTGGCCCGAATGACGACCGAGCCGCTGGATGGAGAAGCCGCACAGCCCCGCGTCCATCCCCTCGGCCAGCAGGCGGCGCATCTCTGCACGTTCTTGCTCCGTTGCCGGTCGGGTTTTCGCCGCCTCCAGTCCCATGACGTAGACCATGAGCGACGCAGTCGGCATGTACTGGATACAATTGACCCCCTTCGGGATACGCTCAAGGGAATCCAGGTACTGGGGAATCGTTTCCCAATCCCAGTGCATCCCCGCCGCCATCGAGGCATAGGGAATCGCCTCGGTGCGCGTCATGGTGAGCATGGAGCGTTCACGGAAGTCGGGTTTGCACGGGGCAAAGCCAAACCCACAGTTTCCCAACACGACCGAGGTGACCCCATGCCAGCCGGAGATCGTGCAGTAAGGATCCCAGCGGATTTGCGCATCGTAGTGTGTATGCAGATCGACAAACCCCGGCGCGACGATGAGCCCATCGGCGTCGATCACCTTCTTGGCGAAACCTGGCGCTCGTCCGCCGATCTGGGCAATTTTGCCGTCCTTGATCCAGATGTCGGCGCGAAAACGCGGCACCCGCGTGCCGTCTACGACCGTACCGCCTCTGATGTGAATGTCGAAGTCTGCCATCTTGCGTCCCTCCTGGAGTTGTGTATCGAGCAGCATAGCAGACCTGTACGTTTTCTCTACACGCTGCTCGCTTTTTTTATAGTCTTTTCCCCGGTGGCGAGGTACTGTAGCGGTACCTGCCAAGGGCTAGAGGTCAGTCGTTGTCCAGCCGATACATGCGGATAGGACGTGGCGTGCGCCACAGGTCTGGTTGTTTGCGCCAGGGACGTCCAGCAATCATCCCACCGTCGACCACGAGAGCATGCCCCGTGACAAAGCTCGAGTCGTCGCTCGCCAGCCAGAGGGCGGCTCGTGCGATCTCTTCGGGTTCGCCGACCCGGCCAAGGGGGTGGGCATTCGCCATAGACCGGCGGAGTTGGTCGAGGTGCTCAGGGGCAGCATCGGGACGGCCCGCTGCCAGGGGCGTAGCGATCGCCCCCGGACAGATACAGTTGACCCGTACACCCCAGTCGGCCAGTTCAAGCGCGGCAGACTTGGTCAAATGGACTACAGCGGCTTTTGCCGCGCTGTATACGTGTGGACCGATACCAGCCTGTAGACCGGCGACGCTCCCAGTGTTGAGAATCGTGCCGGCACGCTGGCGCTTCATGATCGGCGCGGCGTGTTTGAGGCCAAGGAACACACCCTTCACTAACACCGCGAAGGTCATGTCAAAATCTTGGAGACTGATCGATTCGAGCGGACCCAACGCTCCACCGAAGCCGGCGTTGTTAAAAAGGCAGTCGAGTCGACCCCAACGAGCGACGGCAGTCTCAATCGCCGCTTTCACCTCGGGCTCACGCGTTACGTTGACCTTGTGAAATGCTACCGTCTCGCCCAACTCAGCAGCAAGCGCCCGACCCTTGTCCTCCTGCATATCGGCGATCAGCACCCGCGCGCCTTCGCTGACAAACAGGCGGACGGTTGCCGCACCGATGCCACTCGCCCCGCCAGTGATGACAGCCACTTTGCCCTCGAGTTTTCCCATGTCGTCTTTCTCCTCCGCGCTGAGTTATGCCTGACTTGATCATAGACAGTCTCTGAGATCTAGAGACCGGCGTGGAGCGCGAGAGAACCGTAGGGTGGGGCCGTGGAAGCCCCGCGCACGATGCCGAACGGGCGCAGCGAGGGATGTGACCTTCGGGCACCGAGAGGGGGGTTAATAGTCATCGTACCAGTAGTCGCGGTCGTAGCGATCGTAGTGACGGTCGGAACGGGAGCGGCCTCTGCGCAGTTCTTCCAGCTCGCGACGCTGACGTTCGATTTCGCGCCGCTGCGCTTCGAGCTCATAATCGTGTAGCCGCTGCTGCTGCTCTTGCCCATACATCTGATCTCCGATGAGCCCTCCCCCCAAGGCCCCGAGTGCACCACCGATCAGCGCACCTTTGGCAGTTGAATTCCGACCGTCCAGTTGGCTGCCGATCAGCGCACCGGCACCGGCACCAAGCGCTCCACCAGCCAGTGCCCCTTTTTCACGTGTGGTCAGGGGTGCAGCACAACCGCTGAGAATGACAAGCAGACTACCCACGGCGAGGAAATTTTTCACACCATACTCCTTTCTCGGGGTTTTGTAGGGTTCCGTTGTTCCGCCCCTTTATTCAATTCTCGACCACGACCTCGACACGCCGGTTCTGGGCGCGACCTGCTGGATTATCCGTGCCGTCTACCTGGGTATTCGGCGCGACCGGATATTTTTCCCCATAGCCACGCGCGACGACCCGCGAGGGGTCCACTCCGTTCTCGTGCAACTCCCTAACAACCGTCTCAGCCCGACGTTGCGAGAGGACGAGGTTGTACCACTCAGCGCCGATCGCATCCGTGTGTCCTTCGACCGAGACGCGCCGCCCAATTCCCTCTCGGTTCAACACCTCAGCGATATGGGCAACGGTCGATCGTGCTGCAGGGGTCAGACTGGCACTGTCGAACTCGAACAATACGTCCGGCAGATTGACCACAACCCCTCGTTCCGTCTCGCGGGCCTCGAGATTGCGCCGCCTGAGTTCTTCGAGCAACGCCCGATTGCGCGCGATCTCCTGGCGCTGCTGCTCCAGGATCCGCTCCTGCGCGCTCAGCGCGTGGTCGCGCGCTTCGAGTTGGCGGCCAACCAGGTAGCCAGATACCGCACCGATACCCGCACCAATCGCCGCGCCAGGACCAGCATCCCCTTTCGTGCTCCCAATGATCGCTCCGCTTGCCGCCCCCAGCAGCGCGCCTGTCAGAGCGCCAGCGGCAGAGTGACTCAGGCCAAACGGCGCCCGGGATGCTGAAGCACGAGAGGACGACAACACAGGAGCGTGGGAGCGAGGAGGTGGCTGCACGGGAGAGCTGCTGTCAGAGAAGCCGTCGCCATACGGATCCTCAGCCTCATAGCTCTCGGCGCGGGAGGTCACAGAGGAGAGCAGCAGTAAACCGAGCGCCATCCCTGCCAACAACCGTCGTACGCGGAGATCGTAGAAGAACGGCATGGAGCCTGTCCTCCAGGCAAATGTTACCCAA
>JANWXO010000129.1 GCA_025057295.1 Candidatus Binatia bacterium
CGGCTGGTGACAGTGCAGCCGAGCACCGAGTTGCTGGCGGCCCTCCAGACCATGGACGACGCCAATGTCGCGCAGGTACCGGTGGTAGAAGGAGAGACGATGGTCGGTCTGCTCTCGCGCGAGCAGGTGCTTCACTACGTGCGGGTCCGAGCTGAACTGGGAATCTGAACGCGTCGAGCACACGCGCCAGCCGGTGTCTCCAGACTCTCTCTTGCGGCCTTTCTTTTCTTGCTGCATGCTGGAGTGCCGAGCGAACAGGGCAGGCGGGAGCGAAAAGGAAGGCAGAACTGGATCACGACGCGCAACACGAGCGGTATGCGAAAGGTCGAGCACGCACAGAAGGGAAGGCCTGCGGTGATACGCCGCGCGCTGGCGTTTGCCGTCCTCTGGAGTATATGCACGCAGGGTGAGATGTCCTCCTGGGTGATCGGGGGACCGACCGTCGGCGCTGCAACCCTTGCCAGTGTTGTCCTGCTGCCTCAGAGGGTCTGGCACTGGCGTTTGAGAGGGCTCGTGCGTTTCGTTCCCTATTTTCTCGTGCGATCAGTGCTTGGCAGCGTTGATGTGGCCCGCCGCGCTTTGCACCCGCGCCTGCCCTTGGCTCCTCTCCTGGTCGAGTACCCATTGCGCCTGCAGGATGATCTCGCTCGCGTGTTTCTCGTCAATACGGTGAGTCTGTTGCCGGGAACGCTCTCCGCAGAGCTGCACGCCGAGCACCTCACCGTCCATGCGCTCGACGGCGGGGTCGCTGGGGTGTCAGCCGAACTCGAGGTTTTGGAGAAGCTGGTTGCTGCTTTGTTCGGTACCCCGTTGGTGGACAGCTTTGTGAAAACGGAGGCTGCGCGTGCATGAGTGGTATGGAGGGCTGGCCTCCTTTCTCTTGCTCAACGTGGTTGTCGGACTGCTGCGGGTGCTGCGCGGACCGACTCCGGCTGACCGGATGCTGGCGGCGCAATTGTTCGGTACAACCGGCGTCGCCACACTCTTGCTGTTGGCGCCGACGTTTGGTCCGGCGCTGAATGACATTGCCTTGGTTTTCGCTTTGCTCGCTGCTGTGACGGTGATTGCCTTCGTCCGGCGGTCTTGGTTCCCTGTGAACTGGGAGGGAAAGGGCAGCCATGACGGTGACTGAATGGTGCTCGCTTGCCTTGACGACAGCCGGTGCATTTTTCTTTTTTGCCGGAACCGTTGGTGTGTTACGCTTCCCTGACGTGTACACACGCCTGCACGCCTTAACCAAAGCTGACGGTCTTGGCCTCGGGCTCATCGTCCTCGGACTCATCGTGCGCACCCAGGGGTGGACAGAGGTATGCCAGTTGGCGCTTATTTGGATCTTGGTCATGGTTTCGAGTGCGACGGCCTGTCATTTGGTTGCGCGCGCCGCGCTGGGAACCGGGGTGCGGCTGTGGAGGCGGCCTGGATGACGGGCGTGGGGATGTTCGACGTGTTGCTCGCTGTCGTCCTGCCAGTGCTGGCCTGGTGGGTGGTGGCAGGTCCCGACCTGTTTCGCTCTGTTGTCTTGTTTATCGTTTTCGGTTTGTTGTTGGCACTCGTGTGGGTCCGCCTGCGGGCACCTGATGTGGCGCTGGCGGAAGCCGCCATTGGTGCAGGTCTGACTGGTGCTTTGCTCCTCGATACGTTGGGTCGTCTACGGGCTGAGGGCTGGGGCACCGGTGATGACCAGAGAGGTAGCGATGCAGGGGCATCCGGCGGCGAACATCCCTCTGTCTGAGGGGCAACCTGGCGGGTGCAGCGTGCGTCGGTTGCTCGCCCTCTTCAGCTGGGCGCTGGTGCTGGTACTCGCCTGGGCAGCCCTCTCCCTCCCGTCACATTCGCCTGGCCTCGTCGATTTCGTGCATGCCGAGCTCGAGCACAGTGGGGTGGTGAACCCGGTCACCGCCGTGCTGTTGAACTTTCGCAGCTACGACACCTTATTGGAAGTCGGGGTGCTGCTCTTGGCTGTCTTTGGGGTCTGGGCGCTGCCCAGGGAGCGTGTGTGGGGCGCTCCTCTCGGTGCACCTGTTGCGGGCCCGGTGTTGCATACGTTTGTTCGTCTCCTTGCGCCTCTCATGATTGTCGTCGGTGGGTACCTGTTGTGGATAGGTGCATATGCGCCGGGCGGCGCTTTTCAAGGGGGAGCGGTGCTGGCCGCGATGGGAGTACTGGTGTGGCTGTCTGATCTGGCGCCTTTGCCGCGGTTCTCCCGCTGGGATATGCGGATGGCGCTGCTCCTGGGCTTTGCCACCTTTCTCGCCGTCGCTGGAGGAGTCATGGTGGGCGGCGGGCGTCTGCTCGAGTATCCGCGTCTGTGGGCCGGCAGCGTGATCCTGCTGATCGAAACAGCCCTGACCGTGTCTATTGCGTGCATTCTAATATTGCTGTTTCTCGGAGGTGTGGGAGAGAAGAGGAGGGCAACAGAGGGCGTGCGCGAGCGAGAGGCCAAACAATGAATGCCGCTGTGCTGTATACGTTGATGGGAGTGGGATTGTTTAGCATCGGTCTGCATGGGTTCCTTGCGCAACCACATTTGCTCCGCAAGGTGTTAGCGTTGAACATCATGGGTAGCGGGGTCTTTGCGGTGCTGATGGCGACGGCATGGCGCGGCCCGCAGCTGCCCCCGGATCCAGTCCCCCATGCCCTTGTTTTGACCGGAATCGTGGTGGCGGTCAGCGCAACTGCCTTTGCCTTGGCCCTGCTGCGCCGCATCCACACCGCAACTGGTCGGGCGTCTCTACCGGAAGATACTGCTGCATGAACGCCTGGATCGTCTGGCCCGTGGTCGTGCCCCTGGCGGCAGCGACCTTATCTGTCCTCGCAGGACAGCGCATGGCACGTGTCATAATCGGGTCGGCAACGGTGGCTATCGTCGGGGCATTGGCCGGCTTGACCCTGCAAGTATGGCAGAATGGACCACAACGACACGTGATCGGAGGATGGGAGCCTCCCCTAGGCATACAGCTCTATGCCGACGGGTTGAGTGTGGTGATGTTATGGATGAGCACGGTGGTTGGCGCGCTGATCGGCGTGTACGCACTGGGATACTTCGCGCACGACTCCGGTACAACGGGGACCGCGGCGACCGGGGAGCACGGAGACAACAGCGAGCTTTTTTGGCCGTTATGGTTGTTTCTGTGGGCAGCCCTGCACGCGCTCTTCCTCTCGGCCGACATCTTTAATCTTTATGTGACCCTGGAGCTCCTCGGACTGGCAGGGGTTGCATTGGTCAACCTGGCGGGGGGACAGCTCGCGCTCGTCGCCGGGATGCGCTATCTGCTCGCCTCTTTACTCGGATCACTGGCCTATTTCCTCGGGGTCGCCTTTTTGTACGCGACCTGCGGCGTGCTCGATGTACGCATGCTGAGCACGCGGGTGAGCGCGCACCCAGCGGTCTGGCTCGCCATTGCGGTGATGACCCTCGGATTGCTACTCAAAACTGCACTGTTCCCTTTACATTTCTGGCTACCTCCAGCACATGCAAATGCTCCGGCGCCGGTGAGTGCTCTGCTCTCGGCACTGGTGGTGAAGGCGTCGTTTTATCTGCTGCTCCGGCTCTGGTTCCAGGTGTTCAGTGTGGTCCTGCCGCCAGTGGCCGGGCAGGTATTAGGTATACTGGGTGTCCTGGCCATTTTGTGGGGATCCGTCCTGGCATTGCGCCAGCAGCGCCTCAAACTCCTCGTGGCCTATTCCACGGTTGCGCAAATTGGCTATCTCTTCGTGCTCTTTCCGCTGGCCGGTGGGACAGCCTGGGGCGCTGCTGCGTGGAGTGGGGGAACTTTCCACGCGCTGGCGCATGCCTGCGCCAAAGCTGCCATGTTCATGGCGGCGGGAACCATGATGGCTGCTCTGGGACATGATCATCTCCACGAGCTGGCTGGGATGGGGCAGCGGCTGCCTCTGTCGATGTTCGCTTTTGCCTTGGCCGGGGTGAGTCTGATGGGCTTGCCGCCCAGTGGCGGATTTGTGGCAAAGTGGTTACTCCTCGACGCTGCCCTGGCGAGCGGTCAATGGTGGTGGGGAGCGGTCCTGATAGTGGGTGGGTTGCTGGCAGCAGGATATGTCTTTCTTGTCCTGCGACAGGCGTTTGCCCCGCTACCGGCCGACGTGCGATACCGACCGGTTCCGCGTGTGATGGAGCTCGCTGCGCTGAGCCTGGCGCTTCTCGCTTTCTTGCTGGGGTTGATGGCGATACCGCCTCTCACCCTGCTGCAGATCGGAGCCCCCTTTGTTGGGGGATTGGGTACGGAGGCTCTCCCGTGAGTTGGGATACTGCACTGCCAGTGCTGGTCTTGTTGAGTTCACTGGTGCCCGGTCTGGTGATTTTCTTCCTGCGCGAGGAACAATCTCGTGTGCGCACCGCCTTGAACCTGGCTGGGGCGGTGGTGAAGATCGGGCTCGTCGGCATCATGCTCTGGGGGGTGTATCACGAGCGTCATTATGAGACCCGTCTGCCGCTGTTGCCTGGGCTGGACTTGATCCTGCGTGCGGACGCCCTCGCTATGCTCCTGACCACGCTCTCGGCGGGTTTATGGTTGGTGACGACGATCTTCGCAGTCGGCTATCTCGAAGGCTCGCCGCACCGGAGCCGCTTCTTCGGCTTTTTCAGCCTCTGCGTGACGGCGACTATGGGTATTGCGCTGGCGCACAATCTGTTAACTTTTTTCGTGTTCTACGAGCTGCTGACATTGACGACCTATCCCCTGGTCATCCATCGCGGCACACCTCAGGCGCTGCGAGCAGGACGCACCTATTTAGTGTATACCCTGGCGGGGAGTGCGGTGTTATTGCTCGGTATCGTCTGGCTGCACCGTGTGGCTGGTCCCTTCTCGTTTACACAAGGCGGAGCCTTATCTCATCTTGGTCCACAATCCCACGGCACCTTGCTCGTCATCTTTGCCTTGCTGATTGCCGGAGTAGGAGTCAAAGCCGCGCTCGTCCCTCTGCACGGGTGGCTACCTGTGGCGATGGTCGCCCCGGCGCCGGTCAGCGCGCTGCTGCACGCGGTGGCGGTGGTCAAAGCTGGTGCCTTCGGCGTCGTACGAGTCGTTTACGAAGTCTTTGGTATCCGCTTCGCCGCCGATCTAGGGGTGACGACCCCCCTTGCCTTGCTTGCTGCGCTCACGATCGTCTATGGCTCTCTCCGCGCTGTAGTCCAAGATGATCTGAAGCGGCGGCTGGCATACTCGACGGTCAGCCAGGTGTCGTATATCGCTCTCGGCGTTGCGACGCCCGGTTCGATTTCCTCCATTGGGGGCATTGTACACTTGGTACATCAAGGGATCATGAAGATCACCCTCTTTTTCTGTGCCGGCAATTTAGCGGAAACTCTGGGGATCCACAGGGTCAGTGAAATGAACGGGGTCGGACGGCGCATGCCCTGGACCATGGTGGCGTTCACTGTTGCCGCATTGGGGATGATCGGCGTGCCGCCCATGGCGGGGTTCATCAGCAAGTGGTACCTGGGGGTGGGTGCGGTAGAGGCTGGGCAGGGATGGATTATCGCGGTGCTGGCAGCCAGTAGCGCACTGAATGCGGCCTATTTCCTGCCCATTTTGCATACCGCGTGGTTCAAGCACCCCACAGGCGAGTGGAAAGAGGAGCATCCTAGGGGACGGTTCGAGGCGGACTGGCGTCTGTTGTTGCCGTCCCTGGTCACTGCTGCACTGGTGATCGCGACTGGGCTGTTCGCCAGCACTGTCATGAGTCCTTTGACGTGGGCCAAGCTGATCGCCGCGCGAGAATATCAGCCATGAGGCACGGAGCGCGTTTTGCAGCCAAACGAAAGGTGGTGTGATGATCTCTCTCTCTGTGCAACCGCTCTTGTGGTTCCTGGCGGTCGGGTTGCCCCTGGTACTGGCTGCAGGAACCCTTCTCCGAAGGTACGGGCCTGTGGCGCTGGCATGGGCGCCATGGACGCCGTTGCTGGCGCTGGCTGTGGGGGTGGTCGCGCCGAGTGACTCTGTCGTGTCACTTCCCTGGCTCCTGCTCGGGGCCCAGCTTGGGATGGATGCCACCACTCGGGTTTTCCTCTGCTTCACGGCGCTGTTATGGACCTGCGCGGGATTCTATGCGCGAGCCTATCTGGTAGAAGATCCGGCCCGGCAGCGCTTTTTCGCTTTCTTTTTGGCCGCCCTGAGTGGCAATGTGGGACTGGTCCTGGCTCACGATGCAGTCACCTTCTACTTGTTTTTCGCCCTCATGAGTTTTGCCTCGTATGGATTGGTCATTCACGACGGCACCCGTGAAGCCTATCGAGCTGGACGAGTGTACATCATCCTCGTCGTGGTCGGAGAGGTGCTGTTGGTCTCGGCGTTGTTCTTGATGGTGCCGGGAGCTGACACGGTGGCCTTCTCGGCTGTATCTTCGGCTGTGGCTGCAGCACCAAGACGAGACCTGATTGTGGCACTGACGCTGGCGGGCTTTGGGATCAAAGCCGGAATGCTCCCGTTGCACGTCTGGCTCCCGCTCGCGCATCCGGTCGCCCCGACACCGGCGAGCGCGGTGTTGAGTGGGGCAATGATTAAAGCGGGGTTGCTCGGCTGGATCCGTTTTCTGCCCGTGGGGGAGGGGACATTCCCAGGGTGGAGCGGCTTCTGTATTGGCGCCGGCCTCCTTGCCGCCTTCTACGGCGTACTGATTGGGCTCACCCAGACCAACGCGAAGACGGCGCTCGCCTATTCTAGTATTAGCCAGATGGGGTTTATGACGATCGCGGTTGGCATCGGTTTCGCCTCTCCTGTAGCATGGCCTGCTGCCGTCTCTGCTGCTTTGTTGTACGCGCTGCACCATGCCCTGGCAAAAGGGGCTTTGTTCCTCGGGGTCGGAGTCGTGCAGCAGGTCCAGAACGGATGGCAGCTGTGGGTCGTTCTGGCCGGCCTTCTCTGTCCTGCCTTGGCTCTGGCAGGTGCTCCGCTCACGAGTGGGGCACTAGCGAAGCTCGCTCTCAAGGATGCGCTCGCGTTTTTCCCCCTGTTCCGGCCTGGCTGGCTGGAACACCTGTTGTCGCTTGCTGCGGTAGGAACGACCGTGCTCATGGCTCGCTTCTTGTATCTTCTCCAGCCTGGGGGCCACTCGCACGCGCCACGCCTGGCGTTCGGCTTGTGGGTTCCCTGGATGGTATTACTGCTCAGCGTGCTCGGCGTCCCGTGGCTGTTTGTGTCCCAGCCGCACGGAGCAGTCGTCAGTAAAACTCTTTCCTTCTCCGCTTTCTGGCCAGTTGGTGTCGGGGTGGTGCTGGCAGGGGCTGCTTGGCGATTCGGCCGGCGGTGGGCGCTGCTTGGTACTCTGCGGGTACCCTCCGGTGACGTGTTGATCACGGTCACGTGGCTGATGAGCTGGTGGCAACGGCAGTGGCGCTCTTTGCTTGCCCCGCTGATGGCTGGAAAACAGGAAGTGTGGCTTGCCCGGTATCGCATAACAGGTATCGAGAGAGCTGTGCTACGGATGGAAGGGCAGCTGGGGCGCTGGGCAAACGCCGGGCTACTGTTTTTGCTCCTGGCAGGAGTACTCTTTGCCACTTTCGTCTTCGGCTAGGACAACACGCGGAGGAAAAAGTGCAAGTGAGACCGGAATGAGGTTCGTGCCATGACGCGCTTCGCTCCTCTCCGCCAGATCGATGGCTATCTGCCGCTTGAAGACTACGGCCTGATTGGGGACGGGACCACCGCCGCGTTGGTCGGGCGTGACGGGACGATCGCCTGGTTGTGCGTGCCCCGCTTCGACTCTCTGCCCTTGTTTTGCAGCATTCTCGATGCTGCACGAGGTGGTGCTTTTACCGTGGCCCCTGAGGGATTGATGGAGTCGCGGCAGTTTTATGAGCCGGATACCGGAGTGTTGGTGACAGAGCTGTGGAGCCCTTCGGGGATGGTGCAGGTGACCGATGCGCTCCTGTTTCATAGCGGCGCTGATCTCTGCGAGGATGCTCCCGCGGGACGGGGCGAATTGCTCCGCTTGGTGAGAGTCTTGTCCGGACAGGTGCGTTTGCATCTCGTGATCGAGCCCCGTGGCGGAGCGCAAGTGGAACTGCGGAGCGATGGGTTGCGTCTGCGCTGGACCCTGCAACCTGATCTGGATTTGTCTCTGTCCTCCTCCGTGCCGCTCACCGGTTTGCGCACGGTTCGTGACTGCAGAGCGGGGGAGCACCTGTTTGTGCTCTTGCGGTGGGGGAAGGGACGGTATCGCTATCACCCGCGTACTCCGGACGCCTCGTTGCAGGCGACCATTGACATCTGGCGTCGCTGGAGCCGCTGTATCGATTATGAAGGGCCGCAGGAACCCCTCGTGCGCCGCTCTGCCCTTACCCTCAAGCTTCTCGATCACTTTGCCAACGGCGCTATCGTAGCGGCACCGACGTCGTCGTTGCCCGAGGTGATCGGCGGCGTGCGCAACTGGGACTACCGCTACGCCTGGATCCGCGATGCCGCGTTCTCTGTCTATGCTCTGCATCGCATCGGCCTCACCCAGGAAGCGGCGGGGTTTTTAGGCTGGGTCCTCGAAGCGATCGAACGCGAGGGGCATCCGTGTGTCCTCTACGACCTGGACGGCAACCAGCCGCCGCCCGAGCGAGAAGATCCTGAGTTAGAGGGGTATCGTCGCTCGCGACCAGTGCGGTGGGGCAATGCTGCCGCTGACCAACGGCAGCACGATGTCTACGGAGAGATTCTGGACTGTGCCTATCAGTGGGCGGTGCGGGGAGGCACGCTGGATCC
>JANWXO010000012.1:0-17847 GCA_025057295.1 Candidatus Binatia bacterium
CGGACTGCCTGCGTGAATTGCGCGTGGAACTCTTGCTCCGTCGCGGGGGGAGAGAGCGCGGCCAGCTCGGCGGCGAGGGTGACAAAACGCTCCCCCACGGTCTGCCGTAGCTGAGTCTGGCTCTCGGGCAGACGAACCGGGTCGATCTCTTCCTGCAGCGCTTCGAACGTGCGCAGGAAGTGGAGGAGCGTGTTTTCGACCTCCCGTATCCCTTGCCAATATGTCGTGTCCATCTTGGGTTCCTCCGCGCCCACGGCGTGGTGTGGCACGCACGCGGGGCGTGCGCGCTGTGCGATTGATGAACGGCCTGGGAACCTACCGTCCCGCGGAGCCGTGCTCGAGATGGGCGGCAATAGCAGCGGCCAACTCTTGTCCGTCCTCCTGGGAGAGTGTCCGTGCCGGCCAGCCGATCCCGAGGCCGGAGCCGTCGGGGTACTTGGGGATGATGTGGAAGTGAACGTGCATGACGGCTTGATGGGCGAGGCGGCCGTTGTTCTGCAAAATGTTGTAGGCCGGGGCGCCCGTCGCCCGCAGCACTGCACGACTGATACGAGGGAGGACTCGACCGATCGCCGCTGCCGCTTCGTCGGAGAGCTGATCGAGGGTCTCAGCCGGCTCTTTGGGGATCACCAGGGTGTGGCCTCGGCTGAGCGGGTGAATGTCGAGGAATGCGAGGACCAGCGCGTCTTCGTAGATCCGAAAACACGGGAGCTGACCGGCGATGATTTTGGCGAAAACCGTCTCTGCCATGTACACCTCCCACACGACTCCAGGTCACAAACGGTGCAGGGACACGCCGGGGCGCGGGTCAGGCGCTTTGCGGTGCCGGCACCTCTTGCATGCGCGCGCTGGTGTCGTTGTCGTATTCCAGGTGGAGCGCGCGCACGATCAGGCCGTGCATGCGCCAGAGACCGATGACATAAAAGAGTTCGAGAATTTCTGGGTCGGACAGGTGAGACTGCAAAGCAGCAAAAGTTTCATCCTCGACGCGGTTGCGCGCGAGAATCTCGTCCGTCGCGGCCATGACTGCCCGTTCGACGGGGGTGAAGAGATCGCTGGTCGCCCAACCCTTGATGGCTTGGAGTTTCTCTTCAGGGATGCCGACCATGCGTGCGAGCTTCATGTGTTGCGAGTATTCGAAGCGGCACTCCCCGACGATGCCGGTCCGTAAGATGGCCAGCTCGCGCAATTGGGGGTTGAGGATGCGCCCTGGCTGCAACAGGGTCATGAGGGAGTTGCGCGCCATGACTAATAAATCCGGCACCAAGGCGAAGGTTGTCCAGTAGTCTCCCGGCGTGCCGGTCGCCGTGCCCGGTTCAGCGACCGGATCCCGGTCGCCAAAGACCTGGCGATAGATCTCTTGCACCTCCGGTGGCGCCTCAGCCTTCGGTACCTGACGTAAGCGTCCCATATTTCCCTCCTTATCCTCCGGATGAGTCCCGCTGTCTTCCTCTCCCGTGCACAGCGACAAGAAGTGAACGCGGGAGGAAGGTACAGCCGGGAATGGTAACCGATCGCTCTTGTCCATGCAACGAACCGCGCTCCGATGGACAATCCCTTGCTCTTCCACCCGCGCAGCGGTATGTTTGCGTACAGCTGGTGGACGTCTGGTATGAGGGCTCTGCTGATCACGTGGTGAGACAGGCAGGGGCGGTGGTGGCAGACAGAGGAGGTGGCAGATGTTGCTCAACGACGTGCATCGTGAAGAAGAACGATTAGCCTATCTGCTCGCGCTCAGCACCGAGCGTTACATTGCACCGGGCAAGTCCCGCTCTGTCATTCGGGTGATGTTAGCCGGGGCGATTGTCCTGTTGCTCATCGGCATCTGGCTCCTGGCAGGCGTGCTCTGAGCAGCGAGGTTTTGGCTCTTCCGCCGGTAACTTCCCAGTGGCCTGCGCGTGCCTCGTCTGCAAGTGCCCGTCACGGTGCGCTCGCTTCCGACTCCCGCGTGGAAAAGAAGAAAGCCCCCAACCCTTTTCTTTGCCCCGAGGGGAATGGTAGAGAAGGAGGGCACAGTACGGGCAGCAGGAGGGACACACCATGGCACAAGATCTGGAAGCGCGGGTGAGAGCGTTAGAGGCAAAGGTACAGGAGCTCGCTGATATCGAGGCGATCCGTACTCTGCGGTACCGCTATCACGAGTATATCAACGAAGGCAAATACACCGAGATTGCCGACCTCTTCACCGAGGACGGCGATTTAGACTTCGGCTATTTGGGGAAGGCAAACGGGAGGGCCGAGCTGAGCCGCTTCTTTCACAACATCCCGCAGTTGTTGTCCTTTGTGAAGCAGTTCATACACAACCACGCCGTGCAGGTGCACGGCGAGCGCGGCACGGGATTCAGCTATCTCGAAGCCCGGACGGTGTCGCGGGGAGAGAGTTATATGGTCGCCGCCCGCTACGATGACGAATACGTCAAACACGACGGGCAGTGGAAGTTCAAAAGGATGGTCCTGACCCCGTACTTTGCGGTGCCGTTGCGGGAGGGATGGGCGCAAGAAGATCGACTCAAGATGGGCAGATAAAAAAGTTGGCGAGCTGAGCGGGGGACCGAGCAGGGATGGTCGAGCGTTTTCTGACATTGCCGGAGTTTCGGCGGGCGGCAAAACGCCTCCTCCCTCCCGGTCCGTGGGGCTATGGTGCTGGTGGGGCGGAGACGGAGACCACGCTGCGCCGAAACCGGCGCGCGCTTCAGCGACTCGCCATCCGCCAGCGGGTCTTGGTGGATGTGCGCCACGTCGATCTCACGACCACTTTCCTCGGCATGGAGCTCCCATTGCCGGTGGCGATTGCGCCCATGGGAGGTCTCATCATTTTTCACCCCCAGGGAGATTGCGAGATGGTGCGCGGTGCCGGGCCGAGCGGAACGCTGGCAGTGGTGAGCGGGGTCACTGGATGGTCGGTGGAAGACGTCGCCCGTGCTGCCAGCGGACCGTTGTTGTTCCAGTTGTATTTTGGTGGTCCACGCTCGTGGGTGCAAGAACTGCTCGGACGGGTGGAACAGGCTGGGTATCGAGCAGTCTGTCTGACCGTGGACCTGCAGGTGTACGGGCGGCGCGAGCGCGATCTGGTGCAGCGCTTCGATCCACGGGCGGCGCGCGCACACGCACCCAATCCGTCTCCTCCTGATATGGCGTATCAAGCCCGACTGACGTGGGATGATGTGGCCTGGCTGCGCAGTATCCTTTCCGTCCCCCTCGGACTGAAAGGCATTATGACAGCGGAGGACGCGAAACGGGCGGTGGAGATGGGGGTGCAGGTGATTTGGGTGTCGAACCACGGAGGACGGCAGCTCGATCACGGCCAGGCGACCATCGAAGTATTACCGGAGATCGTCGACGCCGTCGCCGGACGAGCGGAGATTGTCATCGACGGCGGATTTGCGCGCGGCACCGATGTGGTCAAGGCGCTGGCGCTCGGGGCCAAGGTGGTGGCGATGGGACGGACGATGCTCTGGGGATTCGCGGTCGGGGGTGCCGCTGGCGTGAATCGCACGCTGGAACTGCTGCGCGAAGAGATCGCCACCACGCTGGCGCTGTGCGGACAACCCAGCGTGCGCGGCTTGACGCCCGACCTGATCCGGCGGGCAGAATAGCGACCGGTGGACAGTGCCGCAGACCAGGGAAGTCGCTGCGGACAACCCCCTCAGGGCCGCACCTCGTAATAGGCGTTCACCGGATTGTTGACCTCCAGCCGCCGGAAGCGAGTAAAGCCGGCGTCGGCGGCCATCTGGCGGGCGACCGGTTCGGTAAATCCGAGGGTACCGAGGCCGGCACCGCCGGGTTCGGACAACGCAGACGACATACAACAGAGCACGGAGAAGCCGTACCACATGTGGGTGAAGGGGTTAGTGGCCAGATTTTCTTCGAACGTGGGAGCACAGTTGATATCGGCGATCAGCCAGGTGCCGTCCGGTTTGAGGGCGCGGCGGATCGCTTCAATGGTGGTCTTGGGATGCGCCATATCGTGGAGGCAGTCGAAGGTCATGATCAAGTCGAAGCTGCCATCTGCGGGGAGGGACTCTGTCCGCGCATCGTGGAAGGTGACGTTGTGCACGCCAGCCACAGCCTTGTTCTGCTCCGCACGGGCAAGGGCGTATTGTGAAATGTCGTAACCGTGACACACCGAGCGTGGATAGGCTTTGGCGACCTCGATCAGTGCAGCTCCACTGCCACAGCCGACATCCGCGACTTTGGCGCCGGCTTCCAGCTTGGCGACGACCCCCTCGAGCTGGGGGAGTACGCGAGGGACCAGATGGGCGCGGGTCCAGGGAGCAGCCATGCGCTCGACGCCCCGTGCTCCCTCCGGACCGAAGGCATCGTAGGGTAGGCCGAGGCCGGTTTTGAAAGACTCCGGGAGCCGCTCCAATACGGCCATCTGCTGTGGCAGGGCGCAGAACCCGCCGGCGGCAAAGGCAGGGCTGGCTTCGTTGGCGAGCACCAGAGCCGCTTCCGGAGAGAGGACGAAACGTCCATCCCCGATGTAATCGACGAGACGGGCCGCGGCCTGTCCGTATAGCCACTCGCGTACCCAGCGTTCATGGAGGCCGGTTTTGCGTGCCAGTTCTGCGCTCGTCACCGGTCCTGCACCATCGAGCGCCTTGTACAAGCCGAGCCGGTCGCCCAAATAGATCATGGCGGAAACTGCTGCCCCGCCGAGGTAGCCGAACACCTGCTCGACCGTCTTCCTCACCTTCTCTCGATCGATGTGTTGCTCGTACTTGGCCGTCGCCATGTGGCATTCCTCCTTTCTCGCCCTCTATCATACGTGCTGGATGAGCTGATGCCACCCCCGTGCCTCCTGGAGGAGACTTCCCCCAGGGGCGCTTCTCAGCTAGGCTCTCATGCCGCAACCGAGCGCTGTTAGGAGAAAGGAGAGCGAGCAATGGCGTGGGATTTCGAGACGGAGCCAGAATTTCAACGACAGCTCGATTGGATAGACCAGTTCGTGCGCGAAGAGGTCGAACCCTTGGATTACCTGCTCGACAACCCGTACGATATTCACAACCCGCGCAACAAAAAGATCGTCCCCCGCCTGCAGGCGGAGGTCAAACGACGCGGGCTGTGGGCCTGTCACCTCGGACCAGAGTTGGGTGGGCAAGGCTACGGGCAACTGAAGCTGGCGCTCATGAACGAGATCCTCGGGCGCTCGCGTTTCGCGCCGATCGTCTTCGGGTGCCAGGCGCCTGACTCCGGCAATGCGGAGATCCTCGCGCACTACGGCACGCCCGAGCAGAAAGAGAAATACCTCTATCCCCTGCTGAACAATGAGATCGTTTCGTGCTTTTCCATGACCGAGCCGCACGCCGGTGCCGACCCCAAGATGTTCACCTGCCGCGCCGAACTGGACGGCGATTTCTGGGTGATCAACGGCGAAAAATGGTTCTCCTCCAACGCCCGCTTCGCTTCTTTCCTGATCGTTATGGCGGTGACCGATCCGGAGGCGCCACCCTATCAGCGGATGTCGATGTTTCTGGTGCCGAGCGATACCCCCGGCATCCGCATCATTCGCAATGTCGGCTTAGGCACAGAACGCGGAGAAGGGGACCATGCCTATATCCGCTATGAAGACGTGCGGGTGCCGCGGGACAATCTCCTCGGCAAGCGGGGCCAGGGCTTCGAGGTCGCTCAGACGCGCTTGGGGGGCGGCCGCATCCACCATGCCATGCGCACCGTCGGTCAGGTGAAGAAGGCGTTCGACATGATGTGCGAGCGGGTGCTCTCGCGGCAGACCCAAGGGGAAGTCCTCGCCAACAAACAGATGGTGCAAGAACAGATCGCCGACTCGTGGATCGAGATGGAACAGTTTCGCCTGCTCGTGTTGCGCACCGCGTGGCGGATCGACAAATACAAGGATTACCGTCTGGTGCGCAAAGATATCGCCGCTGTCAAAGCCCTGATGCCGCAGGTCTATTACAACGTGGTGTCGCGTGCGCTGCGCCTGCACGGCGCGCTGGGGATTTCCAATGAAATGCCCTTTTCGTCCCAGATCATCGAGTCGTTTGTCATGGGGCTTGCAGACGGGCCGACGGAGGTGCACAAAGTGACCGTGGCACGGCAAGTTTTGCGCGAGTACACACCGGCGGCAGGATTGTTCCCGACGGCGCATATTCCCGCGCAACGGGAAAAGGCGATCCAGAAGTATGCCCAACTGCTCGAGCTGGAAGTGGGCAATTTATAGAAGATGGTGTCACCCGATCCGCGCGCTCTGACCTCCGTCCACCGGCAAAATGACGCCGGTAATGAACTTGGCCTCGTCCGAGGCGAGGAAGAGGGAGGCATAGGCGACGTCCCACGCGGTGCCCATCTTCGCACCTAGCGGAACCTGGGCATCGCGTTCCTTCCGCAGCTGCTCTTTCGAGATGCCACGAGCTTTGGAGATACCTTCGATGGCCATCGGCGTATCCATGAGGCCCGGCATGATCGCATTGACACGGATGCCATACTTGGCGTTGGCCAGCGCGAGTTGATGGGTGATGGCGTTCACGCCCGCTTTGGACGTTTTGTAGGCGAGAATGCCGACCGTGCAGACGGCCGCGATAGAGGAGATGTTGATGATAGACCCCGCGCGCTGTTGCCGCATGATCGGCAGCACCTGTTTGCAGGGGAAGAGCACGCTCTTCATGTTGACGCCGAGGATACGGTCCCACACCTCTTCGGTCAGCTGGAACACCTGACCATCGCCGTCCCCGATGCCGACGTTGTTGTGCAAGATGTCGATCCAACCAAAGTGGTCGAGACACACCTGGACGAACTGTCGGCAGTCCTCTTCGCGCGTGGCATCGGCGCGGCAGGCTACCGCGGTTCCCCCTTCTTTGCGAATCATCTCCTGGGTCTCTTGCGCCGATTCCAGACGACGGTCGACCAGGAGCACCTTCGCTCCTTCGCGTGCATAGAGGATCGCCGTGGCCCGTCCGTTGCCGATGGTATCTCCAGGTGTTTGGCCGGCGCCGACGACAATGGCGACTTTGTCTCGTAACCGATCTCCCATATGCCCTCCTGTGTGCGTGCAGGACCGCTGGTCGGGAATGGTCAGGTAGTGGCGAACGTTGGCAGCCCTTCGTCCAGTTGCACGCCGAATGTATTCAGCGCCATCGACACCAGGGTGTACTGGCCGATAGCGAAGACCAGGTCCATCAGCTGTTGGGTGTTGTAGTACCGGCTCAGTCCCTGCCAGGTTGCGTCGCTGATGTGGGCGTCGGCGTGCAGCTCGTCGGTTGCCTGCAGCAGCAGCCGATCGCGCTCGCTCCACTGCGGCGCGCTCGGTCCGGCTTTGATGCGATGGATCTCTTCATCTGTCAGTCCTGCGGCACGACCGATGCGCACGTGCTGGGCCCATTCGTATTCTGCCTGGCAGAGCCAGCCGATACGGAGAATCACCAACTCGCGTTCCCGAGCGGGGAGGGTGGACTTGAAGAGGACGTGATTGGCGAAAACCAACCAGCGGCGCATCAGCTTGGGATGGTGTGCCAGGGTCTTGAAAATGTTGGGGACCTCGCCTTGCTGTTGCTGAATCGGCCGCATGATCTCCCGGACTTCCTCGCTCCACTGCTCGGGTGGCAGCGGCTGCAAACGTGGCGTGCTGAGTTTCATTACACCCTCCTTTGGCGTTATGTGCATTGTTATGCTTGAAGACAGTGCAGAGCGCAACGTCTGTTCCCTCTTCTCCCTTGCAATGCCGTGTGGGACGGGCGTATGTTCTGGGCGAAAAGGAGGATGTCCCTATGACGCCGTATGTATATGCTGGTGCAGCGCCGTTCAGCGGTGGTAGTGACGTGACGGTGGCTGGTGGCCTCTTTCGTCAAGCGGTCGGTGACGATACGTGGCAGGTGCTCAGCCAGGGACTCCCCGGCCGGGCCGAGATCCGCGCCATCGCTATCCATCCCAGCGATCCACAGGTCGTCTATGCAGGAGCTCAGGATGGTCCGTATCGGAGTCTGGATAGTGGGGAGCATTGGGAGCAGCTGCCTTTCCCGGATCGCGATGTGGCGGTGTGGTCGATCGTGTGTCATCCGCGGAATCCACGCACGCTCTTCGTCGGCACGGCTCCCCCAGCGATCTATCGGAGTGACGATGGGGGGGAGAGGTGGCGGCGGCTTCCGATCATCGAACCGGCAGGCATGGTGCGCAGTATGGGGTTTCCCTGTCGCATTATTCGGATGGCGGTCGATCCGACCAACCCGGATGAGCTGTACGCGGGCATCGAGGTCGGGGGTGTGATCCGCAGCCTCGACGGGGGGGAGACCTGGGAAGATTGTACGAAAGAGTTACTGCGGCTCGCCGAGCAACCGCACCTCAAGAGCCAGATCGCGAGCGATACCGAGATCGAGGGGATGATGGACTCACACGCGCTGAGTGTGAGTGCGGCGCGGCCAGGGACGGTGTTTCTCGCCACGCGCATGGGACTCTTTTGTAGCCCGGACCGTGGAGAGAGTTGGCACGAGATGGAAATCTGGCGCTTTTCGCCGTTTGCCTACGCCCGTGACATTCAGGTGGCACCTCACGATCCGCGCACGCTCTACGCCGCGCTCAGCTCGGCAGCGCTGGGGAAGGCCGGCTCGCTCTACCGGAGTCAGGATCTCGGCCAGACGTGGCAGCGGTTCGATCATGATGTGACGGTGCGCAGCACGATGATGACGGTCGCTCCCAGTCTGCGCGATCCGCGTGTTGTCTACTGTGCGACCCGTAAGGGGCAGGTGTTCAGCACGCAGGATGGGGGAACGACGTGGCGAGAGTGCTCGCTCCCGGCGGGGCGGCAGGATGTCTATGCGCTGGCATGTGCGTAGGAGCAGTGCGCTCTCCGTGGGCCCCGACGCCCCCTGCGCTCATGCGGCACGACTGCAGCCTAGATCCCTTCTCCCCTGGTAGAGAGAGGGGAGAGTCAGGCAGAGGCAAAGGCGTCTAAAACGGCTCTGACTCCGCGATCGTAATCCCCGTCGATCGCCATGGGGAAGAGGATGACGTAGGCCGCACCGGCCTTTTCGAACTCTTCGACCTTCTTGTGACACTCCTGAGCGGTGCCCATAGCAGCGACCTGCTCTGCCATCGTTTCCGAGACAGCAGCGGCAGCAGCGGCCATGTCCCCTTTTGCTGCAGCGGCGGCGATCGCTTGCGCTTCGTTTGCAAATCCCTGGCGGGCAAGAAAGCGATTATAGAGCGGGCGCTGGGCATAGGATGCCAGGGTGCGGCGGACGGCGCGGAGGGCGACACCCCGATCTGGGCAGACGCAGCAGTGGACGAGCGGGGCAACGGGCACCGCGGACGATCGCCCGGCGCGTTGCGCCCCAGTACGGAGGTGCTCCATGATCTCGCGCAAGCCGTGCGGGGCGCACTGGGAGGTAAAACAGCCGTCGGCTAACTCTCCGGTGACAGCCAGACACTGCGGTGAAGCACTGCCGACGTACACAGGAATCGTATGCGCCGCCCGTGGGACAGCCATCCCCATGGTCTGCATACGCGAAAGCGTCGGGTGCTCGCCGCGCAAGACGCTTTGCAGTGCGGTGAGGTAGTGGCGGAGGGTTGCTGCCGGTCGTGCCATGGTGATGCCGTAGAGTGCGTTCAGCGCTTCGGAGCTCGTTCCTAATCCCAGGAGTAAGCGTCCGGGGGCGAAACGGTCGATCGTGATGGCGTGAAGTGCCGCAAGGATGGCCGGACGCAGGTAAATGTTGGTGATGCAGGTGCCCACTTGGATCCGCGAGGTGACGCTCGCCAGGTGTTGCGCGAGGGCCAGGGCGTCGGAGCCGGCTTCCGAAACGAGAACGTTGCGAAAGCCACGCTCTTCGGCCATGCGGGCGTAGGTGACGATATTTTCCACTGCGCCAGGGGCGAGACTGTTATAGAGTACGAGTCCCGGAGTTGGCATCGCTTCTATCCTTCCCTTGTGGTGTTCCCAGCGGTGGTGATCCCAATGGCAGCATTGAATGACCCGATCCAGAAACGAGAATGGTGCGAGATCTTCTACGTTTGTGCCTCGGCAGACTCCGGTGGCACAGCATACCCATCGGTGACCTGCCAGACCTGCTGTGTGCGAGCCGAGCGGATAGCGTCAGCCGTAAGCCGTTTCCCCGCCACGACCGGCATCACCGCCGTGCCGAGGCGTGCGAGCAGGGCTGCGCGTTTGAGCACTCGCTCGACGTCGTGGAGTCCAACACCCCACGAAACCTCCACTACCAGGTACACCTCGGTGCCGTCTTCGCGTTTCTTTCCGCGCACGATCAGGTCGGTGTCGTAGAGCTCCCGCGCTTCGGCCTCGGATAGGATGCCTCTATCCTGCGCATCTTCCACCAAGGTCGTAACCTCATCTGCAGAGAGGACGTGCGGACGGCGCACCAGGCGACTGAAATAGGCGTGCCCCTTGACCCGATAGTCCGCTTCGAGTTGCATCCCCTTTAGTTCCCCCACCTCGATCGTCAACCCCTCTAGCCGTTGTGCTAACTTTGCCACCTGCTCAGCAAGGGCCGTCAGCTGTATCTCCGTCCGTGCTTGGGCTTCAGCTAACTGCGTTACGCGGGTCGAGAGCGCCTGGACCTTCTCTTCCGTCCGTGCTTGGGCTTCAGCTAACTGCGTTACACGGGTCGAGAGCGCCTGGACCTGCTCTTCCGTCCGTGCTTGAGCCTCTGCAAGAGCTGCCACGTGTTTTTCCGTGCGGGCCTGCGCTTGGGCGAGTGCTTCGACCCGTTGCTCAGTCCGGGCCTGCGCTTGGGCGAGTTCCTGGAATCGCCGCTCTGTCTCGGCACGGAACTCGGCGACCTGTACGGGCAGCGCAAGGAGTTCGTCGGTCAGAACCACGCGACGGAGCTCTGCCCGCCACTCTGGTCTTTCCTGTAAAAGGCGCAGGAGGTCGTGGAACTCATCTACGGTGAAAGGCATAAGGTCTCCATCCTTTTTCCAAGCTTAACCTCAGTGCTCTGCGTGCACAAGAGGAAAGGCATCGCCCGCCCACCCACAGGCGCCTCTCTTCTTGCTGAAGCCCACAGGGCTAGCACGTGCGCTGGGGTATGCAAGAACGGGCATCTGCAGTCACCGGGCTGGTCATCGGGCTGGAGCATTCAACTGCTCGCAGTGAGAGGGTGTAGCGGCCTAGAGGACTGCCGTGCGTGTGATGCGTGATCAGCCTCACAATTTTTCCTCTGTACTTTCTTTGTCTCGTGCTATATCGGTTCGGGAAAGGACGAGCAGGAGGGACAACATGCAGTTCGGCATTTGTGTCGCCACCAAGATCGATGACTGGCAACTGATCCAATATGCCGAGGATCTCGGCTACGATCGCGCCTGGGTCCCTGACTCGCAAATGATCTGGTCCGATTGTTACGCCACCCTCGCTCTCGCTGCGCACAACACTACCCGGATTCGCCTGGGTACAGGGGTGGCCATTCCCGGGACGAGAATTGCGCCAGTGACCGCGCATTCTATCGCGTCGATCAACCGTCTCGCCCCGGGTCGAGTGTTCCTGGGTGTCGGCACTGGCCATACCGCCATGCGGGTCATGGGCATGGGGCCGATGAAGATCCGCGAGTTCCGCGAGTACCTGCGGGTGGTCCGTGCGCTCCTGCGCGGCGAAGAGGTGGAGTACACCTATAACGGCCAAACTCGCGCCATCCGGTTTCTGCACCTGGACTTAGGGTTCATTAACCTCCGCGATCCGATTCCCATCTATGTGGCCGCCAATAACCCGCGCGTGCTCAGAGCCGCGGGGGAGTATGGGGACGGACTGGTGTTCTTTGGCGATACCCCTGAGATGCTGCGCAGCTACCACCTCCGCTTGGCGCAAGAGGGGGCGGAGCGAGCCGGTCGTGTTTTTCCGACCGATTTTCATACAACGATGTTCACCACCGCGGTGGTACTCAGGCCAGGAGAACCGGTGAATGCCGAGCGCGTCATCGACGAGTGTGGTGCGATGGTCGCCTGTATGATCCATTACGTCTACGAAATCTACCGCCAGACAGGAAGCGAAGAGGTGGTACCCCCGCACTTGCGGGGCATTTGGGAGGCATACTGCGCGTATGTAGATCAGATGGAAACGCCCAAAGAGAAGCGCTATCAGCAGATTCACAACGGGCATTGTACGTTTTTAGTGCCCGCAGAACGCCGCTTCATGACACCTGAGGCCATCAAGGGGTCCTGCCTGGTCGGAGAGCCGGAGGAGCTTATCGAGCGCATTCGCGCAGCAGAGCGGGCAGGGCTCAAGGAACTGACGCTGCTCCCCCCTCTGGCGTCGGCGCGCAAGGTGTTCAAAGACTTTGCCGAGCAGGTGATGGCACGCTACTAGCAGGGTGGGAGATCCCACCCGCCAATGTTCATGTGTGTTGGAAATACGGCAACACGTATTTGCCGAACAGCTTGATCGCTTTCATCGTTTTTTCATGGGGGATGGACCAAAACTGCATCATACACAGAAAGAGGTCTAGGCGAGCTGCGTCTTGAATGCGCTTGATCTGCTTAATGCAGGTGTCAGGGTTGCCCACTACGCACATACCGTTGTCGATGAGGAACTGCAAATCCACCTTGCGTGGATCGATCCCCTCGTACTCTTTAATCTCTCGATTGGGGTCGGCGGTGACTTCTTCCAGCGTGCGGCCGCTCTTGCGCGCTTCGAGCACCGGGGTGGTCGCTTGCAGCGTGGTGCCGACGTACGAGAGAAAAGCCCGCTCCGCTTCTTCCTGTGCCTGTTTGTCGGTTTCGGCGCAGTGCACGAGCGAGAATGCTCCGGCTTTGTTGTTGATAAAGGCGCCGGCTGGTTTGGCGTCCTTGAGAGCGTCACGGTACATCTGCACTCGACGACCGAGTTCTTCGGGGGTGACGAGCACAGTAAACGAGAGTAACCCCAGGCCCTTTTGCCCGGCGAGGGCGTGGGTCTCTTTGCTCGTACACGCGACCCAAAGCGGTGGGTGCGGTTTCTGGATCGGCATTGGCACCACCGTCCGTTCGGGAATGTCGAAATAGCGCCCTTTGTAGGAGAAGGTCCCGTCTTTGCTCTTCCAGATGGTGGTGATGATGTCGAGCGCTTCTTCCCATCGCGCCCGTGTTTCATTGTGGGGAATACCGAACCCGCCGAGTTCCTGGACGGTGATCGAGCGGCCGGTACCGACCTCGACCCGGCCGTGGCTCAAAATGTCGAGGGTTGCGATGCGCTCGGCGACGCGCACTGGGTGGTTGTACGGAAAAGGCAGTAAGACAACTCCGTGCCCGATGCGGATCTTCGAGGTCCGTTGGCTGACGGCGCCATAGAGCACTTCCGGCGCGGAGGAGTGGGAGAAGCCGGGTTGAAAATGGTGTTCGACCGTCCAGAAGGAGTCGAAGCCCATCTCCTCGGCAAGTTCAACTTGGGCGAGGACTTGGTGAAAGACCTGGTATTCCCGTTCGCGGTGTTTGAGCGGGCTCGCCACCTGGATCTCGTAGAAGATACCCATTTCCATACGCCGTTATCCTCCTTTCGCTAGGAACCACAGCCGTACTATAGTACGATCCTGTTTTATGCTTGAACTTTTCTGCTTGCGCAACGTCCTCAGCCAGGAGGTGTACTGGGTGGTGGCTCGACTGTGCGGCGCGGCTCTATCCAGGTGCGCGCGCGTGAGCGAGCCGACCAGCGGTCCCGCCGTCTCGCTGCCCTGATTTCCGAGGAGCGGTATGCATTATCTGTTCACCTGGACGACCGGACACGCAGAGATGGACGCCTTGCTCCAGCGCGCGATGGTGCGCTGGGGAGAATTGGCCGTGCGTAGTGAATTGTCCGTGCCCGAGGAGTGGGAAGCGTTAAACTGCTTCCATACGGCTCCTGGACTCGAGATTCCCCTCACCTGGGTGGCGACCTTCTATCGCTTGCCGCATCGCGAGCAGGTGCTAGTGGCGTTTGCCTGGCTGCACTGGTGGCAGCGATCAGCGCTAGAGGAAGAACCAGGCTTTGCCGGTTGGCTGCACCGCGGTCCGGGATTCGCCCTCAACCACGTCTCGTTCCTCAAAGTGCTGACCCAGGGGCAGGAGGGTGTGCTCGGCATCCTCCACCGGCTGCTCGAGGCAGTAGTAGAGGATGCAGGGGATTGGGATGGCGACCGCGTAACGGGCCAGGCGGTGGTCCGGCGCTTGGCCGATCTGGACGGCGAATACCGTTACAACGTGCACGATCGGGAGCTGTGGCCGGCCGTGCTCCGGCTCGTGCGGGACGCGGAGTGAGCGAAGATGTTGCTCCCCAGGGGGAGAGAGAAGCGGTCCCCCGGACTTAGCTGTTCTCTACGACCGCTTCAATATAGGCGAGCGCCTCGTGAGGATCGGCAACCACCTGGTATACGTCGCGAAACCGTTCGTGGATGAACCCCTCGGCGAAGCCGCGCTCGAACTGTAACAACAAGCCGGCAAAGTAGTCGTTGGTGTTGATGAGGACGATGGGTTTGTGGTGTAAGCCAAGCTGTTTGAAAGAGATCATTTCCAGGATCTCTTCGAGCGTGCCAAAGCCGCCGGGCAGGGCGATGTAGGCGTCGCCAAACTCGTCGAGTCCGCGCTTGCGCAGGCGCATGTCATCTACCGAATGCATTTCGTGTCCGACCGTCGCATACCCACGGTCGATGAACTCGCTCAGGATCACCCCTCGCACTCTTCCGTTCTGGGCCAAGGCAGCGGCGGCGAGCGCTCCCATGAGCCCGGTATTGCCGCCGCCGTACACGAGCGTATGTCCCCGCAGGGCAATTAAGCGCCCGAGCTCCGCGGCGACCTCCATGTAGGGCTGCGGTACGTGCCGACTGGAGGCGCAGTACACGGTTAGGGCGAGGGAACGGGATGGAGCAGGAGAAAGCGTTCTCACCGTAGACATACTGATTCGTTCACACCCCCCACTGCTTCGTGACCCGCGGTGGGAGCACTTCATCCTCAGACCTTCCTCGTCCTCCGTACATAGCTGCGTTTCCTCACAAGCTGTTGATCAGCTCGTCCATGGCATTCCACTCCACGACCGGAGTGAGCCGACGCTTGCTGATCAGACCGTTTGCCAAGGCAGTGGAAAATGGCACGAACGTTTTCGCATGGTCTTGGATATCGAGCACCAGGATAATTTTCGCCTCCTCGTTGGACACCCATGGGCCGGCTTTGAGCGTGACACCTGGGGGAAAGCCGGTATCGCCCTTGAGCACGCTTTGAAACATCGCGTGAATCCGTTTGGCACTCTCAGGAGAAGTGACATTCAACCAAATCTCGTCGAGATACAGTGGCATACGATCCCTCCTGACTGAAGTGAGGCACATTCTCCCTGCTCCAGGCGAGCAGCAAAGCATAAAAGCCCGTGTCCTGACAACCGGAGATGGTCTCCACCTCGTTCCAGGCCAAGGAAGCGACTCCGTCCCTGAGGGGCGGCGCTATGCGGTCGTGCTCCCCCATTCCTCCCAGAACAACACTTCTTCCACCGGTTTGCGCCTGTTCCTGCCGAACTTGCCGCGTGGCAGCCCTAGAGGCAGCAGGGCGGCGATCTCCATGTTCTCGGGCACTCTGAATTTCTGTTTCAGCTCCTCTTCGAAGAAATAGTGCAGAGTGGTCAGGGTGGCACCCACACCCAGGGCCCGACAGGCTAACAGGATGTTTTGTACCGCCGGGTAAATGGAACCGTGCATGGTGGCGACCGCCGCCCGTGTATGGCCTGTCTGAACCCAAGGAGGATACTCCTTCAGCGCGCAGGCGAGCAGGATGACGGGAACTTCGTGCAGATGCTCGGCAAGATAGGCGCTCGCCCGCAGGGCGCGCCGTCGTTCAGGCGGCAACTCGCTGGGTGAAGGGCGGCCAGCCTGCAGCTTCTGCCACGCCGCCCAGTAGCGGTCGCGGATGAACCGCTTGCGCTCCGCCTCGCGCACGACAATGAACCCCCAGGCTTGCAGATTCCCCCCATTGGGGGCGTGCGTCCCTGCCTCGACGATTTTGCGCAGCGTCGCTACCGGAATGGGGTCAGGTTTGAGACGACGGATGGCGCGTAAGGAGTAGATCGCCTCGAACACGTCCATCGTGCACGGTGGCGACTCTGTGCCGGTTGCCTGTCCGGTCAGCAGACTTGCCGCAGTCGTGCCGCCTATGGCGAGGAAGGTGCGGCGAGAGATACCAGCTGGTACTTTGGACCGTGGTTGGACAAGTCCGTGCGAGTTCCTCGATCCCAGTGGGTTTTCCATGGTTTCCTCCCCCAAGAGACAGAGCACCTCTCCACGCTGCTCACAGCAACCCCATTTTGCGTAGAGACTCGGCGAGCTCAGGAGCGGTAGCAGCGTACTCCCGCAGGGCGGCTTCGAGTCGTTGCTCCCGTTCCTGCAGCTCTTGTATGCGTCGCACCGCCGGCGCTAATGCCGTGCGCCGATCCCAGAGCACAAACCCGACCAAGGCAAACATGCCGGCGAACGTAACGCCGAATCCCCACAACAAGAACTCCCTGAGCTCATCGATACGCCGGTTGACGACAGCGAAGCCTTCCTCTACTCGCTGCTCCAGGCTTTTTTGTTGCTCTTCCACTCGGGTCAAGCGTTGTTCCAGCTGCTTTTGCCCTTCTTCGAGACGGGTGAGCCGTTCTCCCACCTGCTTTTGCCCTTCTTCCATCCGAGTCAGGCGCTGTTCCAGCTGCTTTTGTCCTTCTTCGAGGCGGCCGAAGCGTTCCCCCAGTTGCTGTATCCCTTGTCCCACCCGCTTCTGTCCCTCTTCTACCCGCACGAGCCGCTCGCTAAGCTCCCGACCGGCAGGAGGCTGGGAAAAGGCCGCAGGGGCCCAGAGGAGTAAGATCCCCCACAGACAGAGGGCTCCCGCGGGACGCCATGAACCCTTGGGTGCGTGCTGTGTACTGCAGACATGGGCCACAGCAGTGCGTTGGTGCGAACGCTGTATCATCTGCTTGCCCTGCTGCACGATCCCCTCAGATCGTCGCTTTCCCGTCCGCAGCGGCGAGGAGCTCGGCACGGGTGGTCAACTTCTCGCGCGGCTTGCCCAGTTTTTTGCCGGCTGCGACCTCGACACGGTCGATGTTTTTCCACCCGGCGAAGGTGACATAGCGGATGCCCCGCTGCGTCAGGAGCGCCACCACGCCGTCCGGCCCGGCCGGGAGAACCGTGGATAGCAATCCCTGCCGTGCGTCTTCGAGCATGGCCTGGACAGTGGCTGCTGCGTCCGGTTTGTTGGTGCCAATCACTCCCGAAGGGCCACGTTTGATCCAGCCAGCGACGTAGACCCGCGGGACCTGCTGTCCTGTGGCAGGGTCGATCACCCGGCCCTCGCGGTTCGGCACAATGCCGTTGCGCTCGTCGAAGGGAACGCCCGGCAGAGGAACCCCTTTGTACCCGATCGAGCGGAAGATCATCTGCACGGCGATCTCCTCGTACACCCCTGTCCCTTGGGCCTTAAAGTTCCCCTGTTCGTCTTTCACCAGACGGTTTCTCTCCAGCCGTACCCTCTCGACTCGGTCCTGACCCAGAATGGCCACGGGGGAGACGAAAAAGCGAGCGCGGATTTTGCGCGGCTGTGTCCCTTCGCCTTTGGCAATCTGGGCAGCGAGGATCTCGACATTGCGCAGGTAGGTTTGATCTTTCTGCTGGGCGAGGAACTCGCGATTGATGTCGTCGAGTTCCAGTTCTTCTGGCCGCACCACTACGTCCACCCCGGGGAGTTCGGTGAGCTCGCGAATCTCCGGGTTGGTAAAGGCTGCCTGTGCCGGTCCGCGGCGCCCGAGAAGATAGATTTCTTTAATCCTGCTCTGGCGCAGCGCCGCGAGCGCGTACTCGGCGATATCTGTCCGCGCCAACTCCTCTACCGAACGGGCGAGCACACGGGTGACATCCATCGCCACATTGCCGTTGCCGACGACGGCGACGCTTTCTACCGCGCTGAAATCGAACTGCA
>JANWXO010000012.1:17857-26350 GCA_025057295.1 Candidatus Binatia bacterium
CTGCAGATCCCGGTAGTCAGGATGGCCATTGTACCACCACACAAAGATGGTGGCCGGGTAGCTCCCAGGCAGATCTTCGCCCGGAATGCCCAGCTTGCGGTCTGATTCGGCTCCGGTCGTGAACAGGATTTGGTGGTACAGGGCGAGCATGTCAGCGAGTGAGATATCCTTGCCGAACGTGACATTGCCGAAAAATCGGAAGCCCGGGCGGCTGGCGGTCTTTTCGTACTGTTTGACCACCGATTTGATTTTTTGGTGATCTGGTGCCACCCCTGCACGCACTAAACCGTAGGGGGTCGGCAGGCGATCGAACAGATCGACCACAACCGTGATCCCTTCCTGTTTCAACAGTTCCTCGACGGCGTAGAAGCCAGCCGGGCCAGAACCGACCACAGCGACACGCAACGGATTCGACGGACTCCCAATCGGAGCGCTCACGCTTGTCCTCTCCTCCTGACAGAATATAGCTGTCTCCCATCCTACCATACGCGCGTGACAGGAGCAGCGATGGGAGTGTCATGGATCTGGGACAGGCGCCACGGCACGGACGCTAGAGAACGGGAGCAGGCGCCGTCCCGATCTGGGTGAGCAGCGCAGCGTCGGCTCCCATCTCTTGCCAGAGCCGTTGCGCGACGGTCCTGCACTCGGCTGCCCGAGTGCTTTCCCCTTTTCCTGCGTGAGCCTGCGCCAGCGCCAGGAGTGCGAGGGGCCGATGGGGGCGATAGCGCCGTTTCTCTTCGAGGATGGCAATCGCCTCGTCATAGGCGTGCGCGCGGAGACACGCAGCGGCGAGGATATCGAGAAAGATTTCCCGCTGCGCATGGCTCCCACCGATGGCAATGATGCGGTCTTTGATCGGCAAGATGAGATCGACGGCGCGAGCATAGTCACCACTGGCGTATGCGATCAACCCCTCAACCAGTGGCACCCCAACTTCACCCACTATCCCGGGACGCTCGGGCCGCACCCGTTTGCGCAGGCCTTCGAGGTATTCCATCGCCTGCGCAAGGCAGTTCGCCCCTACCAGACCGAGCGCAAGGTGCATCTGGTTGAACAGATAGGTCGGGAGGGTCTGGAGACGGAGCAAGGTCGGTGTCAGCGCGTGCCACTCCGCGGGAGTGGGGCGGCCGGTGAGGTTGAAGCGCCAGAGCAAACTAACGGTGTCGACCACGTTGGGAGGGCTCGGGATGGTTGGGTCGGCCCCTTGGTGGCGGTACAGATCGAGGGCCTGCTGGTACCGTCCTTGTTCCCAGAGGAACAAGCAGAGGTGCCAGACGATGTGATTGCGGAAGAACCCGACATGGTCGCAGCGCGGTAAGGCGTCGGTCAGCAGGTGGGTGCCGGCGGCGAAAGCACCGGTCTCGTAATGCACATGCGCGAGCGCGTGGAGTGTCCACACGTCGCGGGGGTTGAGGGCCAAGGCACGCTGCCCGATTTCAAACGCACGGGCGAAATCACGGGTCTCTTCCAAGCTGAAACTGTACATGCCCAACAGGTACGAGTCGGTGTCATAGTGAGCGATGACGGACGCCATCAGATCGCGCATCTTCTCCGGAGCGCCCTGCATGAAGTAGGCGAAACAGAGTTTTTGCACGAGGATAGCTTCCCGTGGCCGCTGCTGGATGGCGGCGGACATGCGTGCGACCGCTTCCTGTCCTTTGCCTTGAGCGAGGAGCTGGAGGGAGGTGAGCACCTCGCGTTCGCGGTCGGTGAGGGTCGCCATACCATCGCAGGCGTGGGCGAAACACTCGCGTGCTCGTGCGACCGCTTCTTCCGTCTCTTCCATGAGATAGTATGCGCCTAAATGGCCGCTCGCCATCTTGCAGGTTGGATCGAGGGCCAAGGCGCGTTGAAAACACTCCGGTGTATCCTGGTGAAACCCCAGCAGCCCCTGAATCCCGCGGTTGTACCACTCCAAGGCTTCGTGTGAGCGGATCGTAACGGGGAGACCGTAGCTATCGGGCAGCACCTGCGCCTCATGGACCGCCATCGTCGTTTCCTCCTTGCAGCAGCGGACACACACTATGCTCCTTCGCTCCCTAGCCGCTCTTCCGCGGCTTGTCAAAGGGATGATCGCTCTCCGGCTGTGGATGGTGCACTGCCCAGCTAGGGAGCTGCTCCCCGTGACCCTGTCAGTGAGCCGCCGTGCGTACGGCCGTCATAGCAGGCTCGAGCGCCTCGGTCCGAATAGGACGAACCGGCACCAGGTACAGGATCGTCGCGCACACGACGCCAACGCCCGCCGAGACGAAAAACGGGAGCAGCCAGTTGCCCGTCCCTGCCAGCATATAGCCTGCGGTGAGAGGGCCGAGGAAGCCGGCGAAGGTACCCAGGGTATTGATCAAGCCGAAGATGGCCCCGGCCAGGTGGGGGTTGAACTCGATGGCGACGGTCGCGAACCCTGAGAGGGCAACGGAGAACAATCCGTAGAAGAGGATCAAGAAGACGACACACAGAGTGACGGAGGGGACGGTGGCGGCAGCCAGCAGGCAGGGAAGGGCCACGGTCAGGGCAATCCCACCCAAACGCGCACGGGCAAATTGCGGGCTCCACCCGCGGCGCAATAACCAGTCTGCCAAGGTGCCGCCACCCACGAGTCCGCAGAATGCCGCCCCATGCACGAAAATCCCGATTGTCCCCATGACACTGAGCGGGAGCCCGCGCGCTTCGACCAGGTAGGTCGGAAACCAGAACAAAAACAGCCACCCGATGTAGGCGAAGCACATATAGGCGAGCGCGAGGACGAGCAGGGGCAGGGTCGTGAAGACGAGGCGGAGCGGTAATGCGGTGGTCGGCTTGGGGGCAATGTTGGCTTCAATATAGTCCCGTTCGGCCGCGGTGATCCGGGGGTGTTGACGTGGGGTGTCGCTGGCATACCACAGCCACACCGCCACCCAGAGAAACCCCATCAGGGCATTCACGTAGAACACCATCTGCCAGGAGCTCTGGAGAATGATCCAGGTAGTGAGGGGGTAGGCGATCATCTGTCCGACCGTGATACCGGAGATACTGAAGGTGTGGGCTCTGCCGAACTCCTGGCGCGGGATCCAACGGGCGTTGAGAGAGGCGGTCGCCGGGAAGGTCATGGACTCGAACGCCCCGACCAGAAAGCGGAATGCCAGCAGCAGGGGAAAAGACCATTGACCGAGCGGCGTCAGCAACGTGAAGAGCGAAAAGCCGCAAAAGGCCAGCGTCAACACGTGCCGCCCGCTCCAGCGGTCGGCGATCACCCCCCCAGGGAGTTGCAGGAGGGCATACCCGATGAGAAAAATGGAGAAGACCCACCCGAATTGATCTTTCGGCCAGCCGATTTCTTGCATCATGACCGGTGCCGCAACCGAGATGTTGACTCGGTCGATGTAGTTGATCACCGAGCCACAGAAGAGCAGCCCAATCATATGATACCGTACCTGCTGGGCCATGATCCCTCCTTTGTCGCAGCCTCGGCCTGGACTCTACTATGGGTCCGCAGGGGAGCACAAGATCCGTGGGGTGGTGCAGGGCGGCATGCCAGCGGACACCTTCACCGGCTCGTGTCTGCCGTTCCCGTGCAGGGGGAAGAAAGAGGATGAGAGGAATGCGACACCCACCAACAGCAGGTGACTATGGCTTCTGCATACCGACCACTGCTTGCGGAACGGTGTCGTGCCCATATACGGCGAGCTTTTTGCTTGCGTCGATCCCGACCCATAGCACCCCTGCGGTGGCGGCGAGGAGCGCGGCGGCGTGGAGAGCGATCTCCCACCCATAAGCGGTCGCCAGCAGGGGAGTCAACGTGGGAGCGACCATCCCGCCGATGTTGGCACACATGCCGACCATGCCGTAAACAGCACCGGTATGCTCCCCCGCAATGTCCATGATGGTACTCCAGAGCGAGCCGATCACCGAGTAGGCGAGGCCGTCTCCCAACGACAGCAGGAGAACTGCCAGATAGGGATCCGGAGCTTTGGCGCCGAGATACATACAGAGGGCACTGCCGAAGAAACCCGCCATGGCAGGCGCACGCCTCCCGCCTGTGGGACCATAGCGACGGGTCAGCGCGTCGGACACAAACCCACCCACAGGGGAGAGGATCGTCACCGCAAGGAATGGGCCCGCGGCAAAGAGTCCGCCCGTGACGATGCTGAACCCGCGGACATTGACCAAATAGAGATAAAACCAGGACTGATAGATATAGGCGACGTAGCCGAGACAGAACATACCTACGCTCATGAGGAGGATGTTGCGGTTTGCCAGCATGGCACGCCACGGAGGATGGCGCGGGGGATGGCTTTCCTGCCCACTCGGCTGAGTGCCGCCGTAGATTCTTTCCAGCTCCTGCTGACTGATACGCGGGTGATCTGCTGGTCGGTCGCGAACCACCCTGTACCACAGGACGGCGAGGAGAATGCCGAGCACGGCCAGGGCATGAAAGGTGAGACGCCAGCCGTACTGCACCATTCCCCACGCGACCAAGGGTGGTGCCAGGGCATACCCAAGTCCTGCACCGCTCCAAATCAATCCCGAAGCCAGGCCCCGTTCCTCGGCTGCCATCCAGTTGGCCACCGTTTTGCTCGTGGTGGGATACGCCGCCCCCTCTCCCACGCCCACAAGGAAGCGGATCAGGAAAAAAGCCCAAAAAGGGGTCACGAACTGCCCGACAACGGGCAGCTCGCCGGCAAGCGCCGTGAGCCCGGTGAACACCGACCACCACACGATGGCCAAGGCGAGAATCTGCCGCGGTCCGAGCAGATCCGCCAACCACCCCCCGGGGAGGTGAAAGAGGGCGTATCCAATAGTAAAGGCGGTATAGAGCATGCCCATCTGGACCGGGGTGAAACCGTACTCGGGCATGATCTGCTTCGCCGCGACCGAGAAGTTGAGCGCGTCGATGCTGCGCACGAGGCTGACGACGGTGAGCAGCCACAACACCTGCCAGCGAACTGCAAGCCGTACCCCCATGATCAATCCCCCTGGGAGCCAAGTGTTGAACCCTGTCTTGCGAACGCCTTGCCGTGCCTCCTGAGCCCGTGGTTGGGTATGCCAACGAGGCCTGCGCTCTCCGGTCGTCCTACGGCACCGTGTAGGACGCCTGGAGACCGAGCGGCAGCCCCACTGCCCAATAGCAGAGCAGGAAGACGGTCCACGTGACGAGAAAGGCCAACGAAAACGGTAACATGAGGGAGATGATGGTCCCGATTCCGGTCTGTGTGACGTAACGCTGGCCATAGACGACAACGAGGGGCAGGTAGGGCATGAGCGGGGTGATGACGTTGGTTGTAGAGTCGCCGATGCGGTATGCAGCTTGCGTGAACTCCGGCGAGAAGCCGAGTTGCATCAGCATCGGCACGAAAATAGGCGCGAGGAGGGCCCATTTCGCCGAGGCGGAGCCAATCAGCAGGTTGATCACGGCGGTCAACAGGATCACCCCCACGATCGTTGCCGCTCCAGGGAGCGCCACGGCCTGCAACAGGTTGGCCCCTTTCAAGGCGAACAGTACTCCCAAGTTTGACTGGCCGAAGGCGGCGATGAACAGCGAGGCGAAGAAAGCGAGGACAATATAATACCCCATGGTGCTCATCGCCGTGCTCATTCCTTTGATGATGTCGCGGTGACTCCGCACCGTCCCTGCCACGTATCCGTACACGACGCCGGGGATGAGAAAGAGGAGGAAGATGAGAGGGACGATGCCCTGCATCAGCGGTGCGGTGGCAGCCGTGAGCTCTCCTTGCGGCGAGCGCAAAGGAGAATCGGCACTGACAGAAACGACGACCAGAAACAGGATGCTGGCGAGCAGCACTGCCACAGCAGCGAGCACGCCCCGTCGTTCGGCTCTGGTCAGCGGTTCCTGGCGCGGCAGCCCTGCCGGGTCACCGTCGATCTCCACGCCTTGCAGACGGGGTTCGATGATGCGCTCGGTGACGATCCACCCGACCCCGATGATCAGCAGACACGAAGCTGCGGTGAAAAACCAGTTGCAGAGGGGATTGACCATCCGCGTGGGGTCGAGGAGCTGCGCGGCAGATTGGCTAAACCCCTGCAAGATCACGTCGAGTGCGGAAGGGAGCAGGTTGGCACTAAAGCCGCCCGATACCCCAGCGAAGGCAGCGGCGATACCGGCGAGCGGATGACGCCCTGCCGCATAAAAGAGAATCCCTCCCAGGGGAATGACCAGCACATAGCCGGCGTCGACCGCTGTGTGGCTGAGAATTGCGACCAGCAAGAGGATGGGAGTGAGGAGGGAGGCAGGGGTGAAACTGAGGAGCCCTTTCAGCGCGGCACCGATGAACCCCGTCTGTTCAGCGACGCCGACGCCGAGGAAGGCGACCAAAACAATACCCAGCGGGGGAAACGTCACAAAGGTGTTGACCATGCCGGCGAGAAATGCCGCCAGGGCCTTCCCCGTCAAGAGGTTATGGATCTCGATCGGCCGGTTGGTGCGAGGGTCGAGCTCGTGAAACTGCACGGGGGCGAGCAGGGCAGACCCCAGCCAGACCGATACGAGCAGCAGAAGAAACAGGGCCGCTGGGTCGGGAAGCGCATTGCCTACCCGTTCGATGGCATCGAGCATGCGGGCTGACCAGCGCAGGGAAGGGAAGACTCGCGTCTGCACGAGCCGTTTTTAGCAGCTGAGCGCACAGCCTGCAAACTTTGTCCCGCGCTCGTCTCCCTCCACAGGGGGAGCGCTGGCCCAGTGGACAGAGCGGCACAAGCAACGGGAGTGAAACAGAAGCGCTCGCGCTGATCAGCAATGGGCAAAGGAGCTAACGGGAGCGCTGGGAAAAAAGAGGTTCCGGGGCAGCGCATGCACCGCCCCGGCCTGTTGTTCTACCACCGATGCGGCAAGAGATTGCCTGCGCTTACCGCTTCCCTGATGCAGCGCGGCGTTTGGCGAGATCCTGGGCCAGACGTTGGAGCCCCGCGTGCAATCGCGCCGGTAACTCTCCACGCGCGGCCTCTTTCTGCAAGACGGTGACCAGACGCAAAAACGGAGTCACGCCAGTCGTTTTGGTCGTCCCTGTTTCCACATACCAGGCGTACGTTTTGCCCACCCGAGCCTTCTTCTCCAGCGCTGCTTGGGTCAGCCCCAGGCGTTCGCGCGCCTCCCGCAGGATCTGTCTCTGCGCCTCGGTCACCGCGATCTGTTCTTCCTTGCCGTGTTTTTTCATCGCTACCTCTCCTTCGTTTCTCTTCAGCCGGTTTCGTCGACTCTACACGATAGTAACTGTTTTTTGCGCGTGCTTCTAGATGAGACCCCAAAGAACTCTGCCGTGTTCACTAAAGGTGCGACTCTCTCCGGGAGAGTCGTGTTTCCCAATCGATCCGAACAGTGGGGGTTGACGATGATGACGGAAGTGTTTCAAGATCTGTGCCGTACCAGCAAAGGAGGGACCTATGACCGTCTCGGCGGATGACTTTGTACGAGAGTTGCGCGCCTACATGCGCGAACAGGAGAAAGCGCCTCTGTACGGGGAGAGCTTTTTTGCGGGGGTGATGGCGGGGACCATGAGTCGCGAGGCGTTAAAGAAATGGGCGATCCAGCATCACTACCGGACCGGTCAGCACGTCCGTGCCTTTGGTGGTGTCTTTCTCAATACTGGCCTGAGCCCATTGGACCAAAAACTCCGCCGTCATATTGTCGAGAATCTCATCGACGAAGAGACCCCCATGGGGCGTGGGGACGATGCTCACTGGGCGCTGTCGCGCCGTTTGGCCGAGGCGCTGGGAGCGACGGCAGAAGAGCTGGCGCACCCCACAGTCGCTCGGGCAGCGATCGACTATGTCGAGTGGGTGTTGGCGCTCAGCCGCCGGGAATACGGACTCGTGACCCTTGCCGCCATGTCGATCGGCGGGGAAAGCCGCCGCGAGGATTCTCTCGCGCGGCTCGCGCAGGCGCTGGCAGAGAAATACGGGGTGAGCAGGGAGGCGCTGGAGTTCTTTTATGCCCATATGGGAGAAGCGGAAGCCCATGGGGAGCCGGTCTACCAGATGGTCCGCGAGTACGCCACCACGCCGGAACGGCAAGAGAAAATCCGTGTGGCACTGCAGCAGTGGTGCGAGAAGTTCCGTGCGGCCCAGGAAGGTATCTTCCGGGTCGCCATGGGATTGGAAGAGGGGATCGAGGTGTCGCTGTCCCCGGTCTAGCCCCTCGTGCGGTGCCGGGTCGAAGGCGCGCGTGCACCCTGACCGATGCACGCGGTGTGCTGACAGGAGTGCGCAGCTGGCAGGATTCCCTCTTCCTCTGGACCCAGTGTACAAAGGAGGTCTGTGACGATGATTCACCCCGAGCGTATTGCCCACGTCGTTATAAAGGTGCGGGACCTCGAACGTTCGCGCGCGTTTTACACCGAAATCCTCGGCATGCAGGTGATGAAGGATGTCCCGCAGTTGCGCGCCTGTTTTCTGTCTTTCAACGGGCGTGACCACCATGAAGTCGCACTGATCGAAATCGGTCCTCAGGCGGAGACGCCCAAAGCGAATCACACCGGCCTGCTGCACGTTGCCTTCCGCCTG
>JANWXO010000130.1 GCA_025057295.1 Candidatus Binatia bacterium
AAAAGGCGGGACACAGTGTTTCGCCCATGCGGGAGAAAACCGCTATCACGCGATCTTCTCGAACCAGACGTGCGCCAGCGTGCATCCCTCCGCGGCAGCCGTTCCCCTGCTGGCCTATGGGGCAACGCTGCAGGTCGTCAACAAGGACGGGAAAGAACGCACAATCCCCCTTGCCGAGTTTTTCGTCCCCCCCGACCAGGACGTGCAGCGCGAGCACGTGCTGAAACACGACGAAGTGCTGACCACGATCACCGTTCCGCCTCTCCCGGCAGGAGCAGGCAGTGCCTACATGAACCTCAAGCACAAACAATCCTTCGACTGGCCGCTGGTCGAGGCCGCAGTTGTCTTGTCCTTGGACGGAGGCACGATACGCGAGGCACGGGTGGTCTTAGGGTCGGTCGCCCCGCTTCCGTTGCGAGCGACGGCAGTCGAGCAGGTCTTGCGCGGCAACACCATCAGTGAGGATCTGGCACGGCGAGCTGGCCAGGCGGCGACCGCCGGTGCGGTCCCGTTGACACACAATGGCTATAAAATTCCCCTCCTCGCCGAACTCGTGCGCCGCACGGTCCTCAAAGCTGCCGGTCAACTTCCACCAACCGACGAGGTCATGGCACTATGAAGACAAAAGACAGTTTCCGTCTCACGCCGCTCCATGTATCCGGCCGGCCCTGTCGCTTCTTGCGGTCACAGGGTGCCTTTCGCCTCGGTCCGACCGAGTACGACGAGACGACCCGGTTCTGGTGCGTGCGCGCGCTCGACGCCTGCGGCCCTGACGGGATGGCTGCCCACGCGGCGTGGTGCCAAGCTGGCCGGGCCTGCTACGAGGCACCGCCGCTGGTGGTATAATCGCTACCTATAACGCACTCTCTACATTTCTCGCCTCTCTCTCCTCGCTGCGCGCCGGGGAGAAGCGAGTACACAATTCCTTTTTTCTGCCGATACTACTGGTGAACGATGGAAGAACAGGGCAAATCGAAAGAGCAACTGCTCCAGGAAATCTCCGCGCTGCGCCAGCGCGTGGCTACACTGGAAATCCAGGCGCAGGAGTGGGCACGGGGAGAACGGGCGCTGCGGGCGGCGAAGAAATACGCCGAAACTCTCATTACCAGCGCGCTCGATATTATCATCGCCTGCGACGCAGAGCGAAAGATTGTCGAGTTCAATCCTGCCGCGGAGCGGGCGTTCGGCTACGACAAAGCCGAAGTGCTGGGCCGACCTGTCGAGCTCGTATATGCCTCCCCGGAGGAGAGTAGTCGTATCGAGGCCTGTATCGCCGCTGATGGTCGTTTCGTCGGAGAAGTGGCAAACCGTAAGAAAAACGGGGAAATTTTCTATTGCTACCTTTCTGCGGTCGCGCTGTACGGAGAAGAGGGCCGACGGGTGGGGGTCATGGGCATCTCGCGCGACATTACCGAGCGCAAAAAAGCCCAAGAAACCCAAGCCCGGCTGGTCACGATCCTCGACGCCACCCCGGACTTCGTCAGCATGTGCGACAGATACGGCCGTGTCTTCTATCTCAACCCTGCTGGACGAAAGCTGATCGGACTCGGGGACGCAGACGAGGTCACCCATACGTACATCTACGACTACCACCCCGAATGGGTGCGTGCGCTCTTCAGCGAGATCCTGCCGCAGGCGATGCGTGCGGGCGTGTGGAGCGGGGAGACAGCGCTGCTGCATCGCGACGGACACGAAATTCCGGTGTCGCAAGTGATCGTATGCCATAAAGGGCCAGACGGGACGGTCGCCTACTTTTCGACCATCATGCGCGACATCTCGGAACAAAGGGCAATGGAGCGGCAGCGGGCAGAGTTTATCGCCATGCTGACGCACGACATCAAAAACCCCCTCGCAGCGATTCTCGGTTATGTCGATCTGCTGCACGACGAGATTGCCGGACGAGTCTCACCGGAGGCCGAAGATTTCCTGCAACGGCTGAAGGACAACGCCCTGACGATCTATTCGCTGATCACCAATTACCTCGACTTCGCCCGGGCCGAAGCGGGGAGTTTGATTTTGTGCAAGGCGCGCGAGTCGATCGGTAGCATCTTGCGGCGGGTTGCCGAGCAGTATGCCGCCGTCGCGCGGCGCCGCCAGCTCTCCCTTACAGTAGATGTCGCGGCAGACATTCCCCCCATCCACGGCGATGCCCTCGCCCTCGAACGGATCTTCTCTAACCTGATTCGCAATGCCCTAAAGTTCACGCCGGAAAAAGGATGGGTCTCGGTGACCGCCCGGCGCCTGCTGGAAGGAGACGGGCATTACGTCGTCGTAGAGGTCCGCGACACCGGACCGGGCATCGCACCGGAGGTGCTGCCGACGCTTTTCAAGCGATATCGCCAGGCTCCTACCGCGACCAGGTGCGAAGGAACGGGACTGGGACTGTTCATCGTGAAAACCCTGGTCGAGGCGCACCAGGGGCGCGTGGAAGTAGACAGTACGGTGGGAGTCGGGACCTGCATGCGTGTTGTTCTCCCTGCCGCACCCCAGGAGCAGGTGGCAGAAGAAGAGGCACAGGTGATCCCCCTGATCTCGCCATCCGCTGCCTGAGCGCATCGCGGCGCGCGTCGTTATCTTCCTGTTCGCCTCCTGTCGCTCAAAGGCGCAGCACGGTCGCGAGCACTTCCCTGGGCGTGCACCAGGAGTCGCGCCAGGGGGAACGTTTCACTCGCCGTTTCTCGGCGCGAAGCCTTTGCGCAGGGTATTCTCGGTGATCACGCGCGGTTCCATGAACTGCAAGAGATAGTCGGGTCCGCCGGCTTTCGAGCCGATCCCCGACAGCCCCAGGCCGCCGAAGGGTTGGTGGCCGACCCGCGCGCCGGTGATTTTGCGGTTGATGTAGAGATTGCCGACCCGAAAGTCGCGCTGGGCTTGCGCGATATGGCCAGGACTGCGGGAGTAGAGACCGCCCGTGAGGGCGTACGGCGTCGCCATCGCGATAGCCAGCGCCTCGGTAAAATCGCGCGCCTTGAAGACGGCGAGCACCGGACCGAAAATCTCTTCCTGGGCGATGCGCGCCTGGGGGGACACGTCGGTGACGATGACCGGCCCGACCCAATTGCCCTCCTGGGGCGCGGGCACGGCGAGCACCACCTGCCCTTCTTGCTGCCCGAGGGCGATGTAGTGTTGCACCTTGTCTTTTGCCTCGGCATCGATGAGAGGCGGGATAAAGGTTCCAGGCTCCTCGGCGGGACCGATGCGCACGCTGCGTGTTGCCTCGATGAGCCGCTGCAGAAACTGGTCATACACCGCTGCGAGCACGATCACCCGGGAACACGCCGAACACTTCTGCCCGGCATAACCAAAGGCGGACACCACCGTACCAGCGACCGCTTCGTCGAGATCCGCGTCGTCGTCCACGATGATCGCATTCTTCCCGCCCATCTCGGCGATGACCCGTTTCACACCCAACTGTCCCGCGGCTGTCTGGGCTGCCAGCGCGTTGATGCGCAATCCGACTGCCAGCGAACCGGTAAAGGCGATCAGGTTCACACGCGGATGAGTCACCAAATGTTCTCCTACTTCTTCCCCTACTCCCGGCAGGTAGTGTAACACGCCGGCGGGCAGGCCGACGCTGCGAAAAATCTCCATCAGCAGGGCAGCGAGCACCGGCGTTTGCTCAGCCGGTTTCATGATCACGGTGTTGCCGGTCACCAGTGCCGCAGCCGTCATGCCGGTCAGAATCGCGAGCGGGAAGTTCCACGGAGCGATCACGACGGCGACGCCGCGCGGCTGGTACAGGTAGCAGTTCACTTCTCCCGGCAGATCATCCAGCCGGCGTGGGGCAGCGAGCCGGAGCATCTCGTGCCCGTAGTACTGCAGGTAATCGATCGCCTCGCACACATCGGCATCTGCTTCGCGCCACGGTTTGCCGGCTTCGTAGACTTCCCAGGCGGCCAACTCGACTCTGCGCTCGCGCATGACCGCAGCAGCCCGGAAGAGGAAGTCTGCCCGTTCCGCCGGTGGGGTCGTCCGCCAGGCCGGTAGGGCCTGGACCGCTGCCGCTACACTCTGTTCCGCCTCTGCAACCCCGGCACGGGCGACACGACCGACGACCTCGCCCGGATGGGAGGGATTGTACGACACCAACTCCGCTCCAGTCGTCACCTCCTGACCGTTCAGCACGAGCGGGTAAAAGCGACCGAGGCGACAGCGGACCTGTGCCAGCGCTTCGGCAAAACGGCGACGGTTGTCCTCGCGCGCGAAATCGAGCTCGGGCTCGTTGTGAAACGTAGTCGTGCCGGAGGCAGGACCAGGGGAACGGGTGGCAGGCCCTTGGATCTCCTCTGGAACATGGCGGGCATTGTCGCGGGGGTTGCGCAACAGTTCGTCGACCGCCACGTGTTCCACGAAACTCTGGCGCAGGAACGAATCGTTGGAGGTGTTCTCCAACAACCGTCGGACCAGATAGCCCATACCAGGAATGAGTTCACCGCACGGCGCATAGACCCGGACACGCTGCCCCAGTTGGACAAGGGCGGCCTTGATCGCATCGCCCATACCGTAGAGCATCTGGAATTCAACGGCGCGCTCCGGCAACCCGAGGCAGCGGGCAGCGGCAAGGGTGTAGGCCAGAGAGCGGATGTTATGGGTACCGACGGCCGGTCGCAGCAGCTGATAGTGCTCCAACAGGGTCACGACCAGACGTTCGAAGTTGACATCGGTCTCCCATTTGCGAGTGAACACCGGGATCGGCCAGAAATGCTGGCGCGCGATCACCGTCTCGTAATCCCAATAGGCCCCCCGGACCAGACGCACGCTGACAGGGGTCCCGCGCGCCTGCACCCAGGCGAGCAAGTCTTGCAGGTCTTGTTCGGTCTCGTGCAGATAGGCTTGGAGCACGATGCCGGCGTGGGGCCAGGCGCGGAACTCCTCTTCTGCCAAAATCTCCTTGAAGACGCGCAAGGTAAGATCCTTGTAGCGGTACTGTTCCATGTCGATCGTGACATGGGCGCCAACCTCCTGCGCAGTGCGCAACACGGGACGCAGGCGCGCCTTGACCTGCCGCGCGCTGGTGTCGGGATCGATCGGATCGAACTGCGAATAGAGCGCGGTCAATTTGAGCGACACATTGACGCGCGGGATCGGTCCGAGATGATCGGTGTCGAGGAGAGGGATCGGTTCCCACGTTTGCACCGCGGCAGCGAGCGCAGTCAGCACGTCGAGGTACCGCTGCTCATACACTTCTGCTTCGGCCTCGCTCAGGGTCGCCTCGCCGAGAAGGTCGAGGGAGAAGGCCTGGTGTTGCCGTCGCAACTTGCGCACCGCGACCAACGCTTCGCTGGGCGTGGCCCCGGCAATGAACCGCTGCGCCATGCGCGTCACGTTGCGGCGAACGGCAAGCGCTATCGCGCGTGCGGTGGGCGAACGCGGCGAAGCAAACTGCAACCCCCACTGCACCGCGAGAGGAAAAGTCTCTTTGCGAGCGAGGAAATACTCTTGGAGGTGCTGGGCGACCTGGGCGCTGGTCTTCAGCATGGGCAGGACATCGATGAAACGGAACATCTGCACCTTCAGCGTTTCGTCGCGCATGCACCAGTCGAGAATCTTCTCGTCCCACCAGGCGAGCTGGAACACCGAGGGGGATTCTACCTGGAGGCGGGCGAAAATCTCTCGCCCGATTCTTTGCGTCTCTCGCTCGATCTCCTCAAACAGCGACACGATTTCCTCCTCTCCTGCTAGTATACCCTTTCTTACGGCTCGCAGGAGACCGCAGCCTTACGACAATTCCTAGCTGACGGCCGTGCGGTTGCCTGGTACAGTAGGGATGTGTCGACCTCCGCTCCTGCACCGCTTTCATCAGCCGAGGCTCCTCCCCCTTCTCGTTCCCATTTGGCCCGCAAAGGCTTGCCGATCCTGCTTGCGACACTACTCAGCCGGCCCCTCGGGTTCGTGCGCGAGGCGGTACAAGCCGCGCTCTTTGGCGCCTCGCGCCTCACCGATGCGTTTGTCGTGGCCTATAACGTGCCGGAAATGATTCAGACGCTGCTTTTTAGCGGCGTGTTGAGCAATTTTTTTGTCCCGGTCATCACCCGCTACCGGGAGCAGAAAGACGAACTGAGCACGGTCTTCAGTCTGGCCATCAATGGGGCACTGGTGTTTGCCCTGCTGGTAGCGGGGCTGTGTTTTGTAGGGGCGCCGGCACTGATCACCCTAGCCGCGCCTGGGTTGTCCGGTGCAGATCATGACCTCGCAGTCTTTCTCTTCCGTTTCATGCTCCCGATGCTGGTGCTGCACTGTCTGCTGGCCGTCCTCAAGGGCGTGCTCAACAGTCTCGACCACTACGCCATGCCGGAGTACGCAGGAGTCTTCTTCAACCTGCTGGTCATTGCCAGCGCGCTGACCTTGTCCAGCTCCTACGGTATTACCAGTCTGGCCATCGGTGTGGTGCTGGGGAGTGTTGTCCAGGTGCTGGTGCAACTGCCGGTACTCGTCCGCAGTGGGGTCCGCTACCGTTTCACCTTGGCCCTCGCTCATCCGGCGTTGCGGGAAATGGGCGGCCTGGTGATGGGCGCGGTAATTGCGACGGCGGTCGTGCCGATCAACGCTTTTGTCGCGCGCGCCCTCGCCTCTACCTTGCCGGCGGGGAGCATCTCGGCTCTCGCCTATGCATTCCGCGTGTTTCTGTTACCGGTGAGTCTGTTTGCCGTTCCGGTGTACACCGTACTCCTGACCGACCTCTCTGCTGCGCACCAGCAGAGCAAGTCATCTGTGTTCAAAGCCCAGGCGACGGCGGGGCTGTCTCTCCTCTTTGCCGTTGCCCTACCTGCTACGGCCGTCCTCCTCGCCCTAGCCGTCCCTGTGACTCGCCTGCTCTACGAGCGCGGACAGTTCTCGACCACAGACGTGGTTCTCACCAGCCAGGCACTCGCCGCGTACGTGGTCGGGACCCTGGGGTATGGCACGAGTCAGGTCATGGTGCGACTGTTCAACGCCACCAAAGACACCCGCACTCCCGCGTGGGTCGGTGTGGCTTCGATAGCGTTTCACACCGGCGGATGCTTGCTGCTGATGCAAGTTTGGGGGCATTGGGGTATCGCCCTGACGACCTCCCTGGTGTCGTACGTGAACACGGCTGTGCTCTATCTCATCTTCCGCCGTCGTCATGGGCCGCTCGACGAGCGGGTACTGGCGCGGCGGTTTGTCATCCACTTGCTGCTGGCGACGGGGCTGGCTGCCTGTCTGTCCGTCCTCGGCCACCCGCTTGCCGAAGCACCAGGGTCCCTCATGACCCTCCCGCACCTGTCGTATTTCGCAGCGATCATGGTGGTTGGTGCAGGACTGTACGTCGCATGCGGCGTAATTTTCAAGGTGGATGAAATACAAGCGTTGCGCCGTACCATCGTCCGATGGCTGACGGGCTCGCGCGGTTGCAAGCCAGGCCCGCAGGCAGGCTGAGCAGGCTTTGGCCTGAGGCATCCCTGAGGTCGTCGCTTGTCTGGGCAGAAGGAAGTAGAGTATGGTGCATCAGCAGAGCATCTCACAGGAGGACTGGCTATGATCAAAGTGTTTGCCCTACTGCCGAAGAAGGCTGACCTCAGCACCGAACAGTTTCACCGTCACTGGCGCGAGGTGCACGCGCCACTGGCGCTGCGTATCAAAACCCTCAAGCGGTACGTTCAAAGCCACCGCATCCCACAGCCAGTCCCTGGCTTCTCTGCTTCTCCGTACGAAGGAGTCGCGGAAGTGTGGTTCGATTCCGTAGAGACCGCGATGGGGTTACGAACAAACCCCGACTACCTGGACGGGGCGTACAAAGACGAACCGAATTTCATCGATACCTCGGGGCTCACGTTCCTGCTCACGCGGGAAAACGTCGTCGTTCCCGGTCCGTCCTTCGCTCAGGATACCCCTGCCATCAAAGGCCTGTTCCTCGTCAAACGCAAACCCGGTATGAGCGTGGCGGAGTTTCAGGAGTACTGGCGGACCATCCATGCACCGCTCGTGCCGCGCACGCCGCACCTCCTGCGCTACGTCCAATGCCACGTGTTGCCAGAGACCTATGACTCCGATCCTCCACCAGCCTACGATGGGATTGCCGAACTGTGGTGGCCGGATCTGGCGAAGTTCCAAGAATCGTGGGCGTCGCCGGAGCTGCAAGTCGAACAACTCACCGATGCACGCAACTTCGTGGACGGGAAGGCTTCCGCAGCCCTGCTGGCGGAGGAAGTCCGGGTGATCTGGCCGTGAAACTCGGGAGGCTGCGGCTGGTGCTTTTTCTCGTACGGCGAATCTGTTAAGAGCCCGTGACTCATCAGAGGCTGCGCAAGGGAGGATGCAATGGGACAGTTACAGGGTCGGGTGGCGTTAATCACCGGTGCCGGGCGGGGACAGGGACTAGCAGCCGCGCGCCGTTTCGCCGCCGAGGGCGCACGCGTTGTGGTCAACGACCTGGATGCGGAATCGGTCACGGCAGCAGTCGAGTCGATCCGTGCAGCCGGTGGCGAGGCAGTGGGTGCGGTCGGAGATGTCTCCAATCCGACCGACGTCCGCCGCGCCCTGGCGGTCGCACAGGAGACCTATGGCGGGCTGGATATTCTGTACAATAACGCGGGCATCGGCTACTCGGCGACCAAGCGCTTCGGCGTGGCGATGAGCGATATCGTCTCCTGCACCGAGGAGGACTGGCGGCGCATCATGGAGATCAACGTCGGCGGCGTTTTCCTTTTTTGCAAATACGGAATCCCGCTGATGATC
>JANWXO010000131.1 GCA_025057295.1 Candidatus Binatia bacterium
AAGCGCCTCGCACAGGCGGTGAGTGCGCTCGAAGAGCTGGAGGCGTTCGAGGCGGCGGAGGCTGGAGAAGAGACGACTGCCTCTTCTGCTGATCCTTTTGCGGCGAAAACGACGGTCGCTGCCGGGCAGGCGGGTGGAGAGAGAGACGGACAGTGACACGCCTAAGGGCGGGTTTTCCTCTCCATCGCCATTGTGTTGTTTGTTGCAGGCAGACCTTCATACGCCGATAAATCTGCAAACCGGAGCGGCTCGTAGTAAGGGGAAGCATGTCACATCCATTTGAGCTCGCTGTGCTCACGCCGGTCGCTTGGCCCGATTTCTCGCTGGCCATTGCCGCAAGTCGGACTGGATCGCTGGGGATCCTCAACTGTGAGTGTGAACACACTGCTGGTCAGCTGTTCGCCCACATAGGGCGCCTCGCACGCTACCAGGGCCTGTCTTTTGGGGTACAGGTGGCTGGAACTGCAGGACAGTTTCTCGATCGACTCGCAACTGGAGCGCCAGCACCGGTCACCACGGTGATTCTCACCAGTGACGGAGATGCGCTGGAGCGACAGATCGCAGCGCTGCGTCGGCGCCGTATCCGTGTCCTGTTCTCCGTGACCTGTGTAGCAGAGGCGCTCGTGGCGGAAAGGCTCGGGGTAGATGGAGTGATCGCCAAGGGACATGAAGCTGGTGGTTGGGTGGGAGAGGAGACCGCTTTCGTCTTGCTGCAACGCCTGCTCGCTCGCAAAACGCTGCCAGTGTGGGTGCACGGGGGAGTCGGGGTCCATACCGTTGCGGCCTGTTACGCTGCAGGTGCGGCCGGTGTCATCCTCGACTCACAGATGGTGTTGGTGCGAGAATCGACTTTGCCGGAACACGTCCGCACGGCAGTCGCGCGGATGGACGGTAGTGAAACGCTTTGTATAGGCGCCGAAATCGGCGTTCCCTGCCGCGTGTATGCGCGCCCGCGCTTGCCGGTGGTGGAGGAACTGCAACAGGTCGAAAACGCCCTCGCAGAGGATGCGCGAGCCGGACGTGACGTTGCAGCCGCGTGGCGGCAGGCGGTGCGGACACGGGTGGGTTGGGAGTCCGCGGATCAGCTGTGGTTTCTGGGGCAAGACGCAGCATTTGCCGCTCTCTTCGCTCGGCGGTTTCGTACCGTTGCCGGGGTCATCCAAGGCTTACGCGAATCGATTGCGTCACACTGTCGGTTAGCACGGCAGTTGCGCCCGCTGGACGCAGGGGGGCCGCTGGCACGGTCGCACGGCACCCGCTATCCCATCGTGCAAGGACCGATGACGCGGGTGAGCGACACGCCCGCGTTTGCCGAAAGCGTGGCGCGGAATGGGGCGTTGCCGTTTCTTGCCCTCGCGCTCTTGCGGGGTGAGGAAGTGCGTACGCTACTCACCCAGACCGCGCAGCGACTCGGGAATCTCCCCTGGGGAGTGGGCATCCTCGGGTTCGTTCCACTCGCGCTCCGGCAGGAGCAGCTGGCGGCCATACAGGCCGTGCGTCCACCGTTCGCTCTGATCGCTGGTGGTCGGCCAGATCAGGCGCTCTCCCTCGAGCAAAGTGGCATCCCGACCTATCTACATGTTCCTTCCCCTGGGTTGCTGACGATGTTCCTCGAGAGCGGGGCCCGCCGCTTTGTGTTCGAAGGGAGGGAATGTGGAGGCCACGTCGGACCGCGTACGAGTTTTGTCCTGTGGGAATTGATGATCAACGTCCTCCTCGACAAAGTGCCGCCCGCTCCGGAGGCGGAGCAGTACCATGTGTTGTTTGCCGGTGGCATTCACGATGCGTTGTCTGCGGCGATGGTGGCAACGCTGTCAGCACCGCTAGCTGAACGCGGTGTTCGTCTTGGCGTGTTGCTCGGCACGGCCTATCTCTTCACCACGGAGGCGGTCGACAGCGGTGCAATCGTCTCGGCGTTCCAGGAGGAAGCGTTGCGCTGCCAGCGCACCGTTTTGCTGGAGACCGGGCCAGGGCATGCGACGCGCTGTAGCGACACTCCTTTTGCACTGACTTTCGCGCGCGAAAAGCAGCGGCTGAAGAACGAACTGCGCCTGAGTCCTGAGGAAATCCGTGACACCCTGGAGGGACTGAACCTCGGACGATTGCGTATCGCCGCGAAGGGCATTGCCCACAATCCGCGACACGACAGCGATCCAGCAGCGCCGCGCTTCTTGCAGCTCGATGAGGCAGCGCAGCAGACGGAAGGCATGTATATGATCGGTCAGGTTGCTGCTCTGCGGCAGCAAGTCTGTACCATGGCAGAACTGCATCACGACGTTGCGGTGGCAGGGAGTGCGCGCCTGGCTTCGCTCGTACCAGAAGCGCCGCAGCCCGGGCGACCCAGGATCACACGACCAGTTGATATTGCCATTATCGGGATGGCCTGTGTGCTACCCAAAGCGCCTGATCTCAGACGTTATTGGGAGAATATTCTTTCCAAAGTCGACGCCATTACGGAGATCCCGCCAGAGCGATGGGATTGGCGGCGGTATTACGATCCGCATCCGAGTGCTCCTGACAAGGTCTCCTCGAAGTGGGGTGGTTTCATTGATCCTGTTCCCTTCGATCCGACGCGGTACGGCATGCCCCCCAATACGCTCCCGTCAATCGAGCCAGTGCAGCTCTTGACCCTCGAAGTGACGCGTGCCGCGCTGGCCGACGCGGGCTATGCCGAACGGCCGTTTCCGCGCGAGCGCACCGGTATCATTTTGGGGGTTGGGGGAGGAGCTGGGGATCTGGGACAGCAGTATGCCGTGCGGGCCAATTTGCCATTGTATCTGGAGAACGTGCCAGCGGCTGTGTGGCACCAACTCCCGCAGTGGACCGAAGATTCGTTCGCCGGCATTCTCCTCAACGTCGTTGCTGGCCGTGTGGCGAACCGCTTCGATCTCGGGGGGGTGAACTATACCGTTGACGCGGCGTGCGCCTCTTCCCTGGCGGCAGTCTACGCGGCCGTGCGGGAGCTCGAGGCCGGCACGGCCGACATGATGTTAGTCGGCGGAGCCGACACAGTACAGAACCCCTTCGCGTACTTATGCTTCAGCAAAACGCAGGCGCTCTCGCCGCGCGGTCGCTGCCGCCCGTTCGATGCCGAGGCGGATGGCATTGCCATCAGCGAGGGGGTCGCCATGCTCGTCCTCAAACGTCTAGAGGACGCAGAGCGAGACGGCGATCGCATCTATGCAGTCATTAAAGCGGTAGCGGGTTCGAGCGACGGGCGCGACCGCGGACTGACCGCCCCACGACCTGAGGGGCAAATCCGGGCACTGGAGCGAGCGTACCAGGCTGCTGGATTTGGTCCCGAAACGGTCAGTCTGATCGACGCGCACGGCACGGGAACGGTGGCCGGCGATCAGGCAGAGGTAGAATCGTTGACACGTGTGTTTGCCGCCCACGGGGCGGCACCTCGGGGGTGTGCTATCGGTTCGGTCAAATCCATGATCGGTCACACAAAATGTACAGCGGGAGTGGCGGGCTTGATCAAAGTCGCACTTGCGCTCCACCACCGAGTCTTACCGCCGACCCTTCACGTCGAGCGTCCCAACCCCAAGGCTTTTACCCCGGAGAGCCCGTTTTACGTCAACACAGAAGGGCGGCCCTGGCTGCCGCACAAAGGCATACGGCGCGCTGGTGTCAGTTCGTTCGGCTTCGGAGGAACGAATTTTCACGCCGTGCTGGAAGAGTACCCGTACGACGAGCCGCAGGCGACGGTAACGGTATGGCCGGCGGAGCTCTTCCTCTGGAACGCACCGACACGCCAGGAGCTTGTCGCGATACTGGATCAGATCTGCGATGGCTTGGCTGCCGGTGCCACCCCGGCCTTGCGAGATCTTGCCTATTCCGTGTGGCTCTGGAGTAAGGCGGCCCGCTCGACGCGGGGAACAACTCAGGTGACATTGGCGATCGTCGCCACCAGCCTGGATGACCTGCGCGAAAAACTGGGCACTGCTCTAGAAAGACTTCGGGATGCACGGACCATCACGATTGCTGATCCGCGCGGTGTGTATTACAGTGAAGCTCCTCTTGCCCGAGAAGGTCAGATCGCCTTTCTCTTTCCTGGGCAGGGATCGCAGTCCATCGATATGCTGCGTGACCTCGCGATCCACTTCTCTGAGGTTCGAGCGGTGTTTGCTCAGGCCGACGAGGTGTTGGCCGGGAGTTTCCCCCTGCCGCTGAGCGCCTACATCTTTCCTCCACCGCGCTTTCGTCCTGAAGAAGAGCGGGCGTATGCGGAGGCCTTGACCCAGACCCAGGTTGCTCAGCCTGCTCTGGGAGCAGCGAGCTGTGGCCTTCTGACGCTGTTACGGATGTTGGAGATCGAGCCCGACATGACTGCTGGGCACAGTTACGGTGAATACGTTGCTCTTTGTGCGGCAGGTGTGTTTCCGGCAGAGACGTTGTTCGCGCTGTCTGAGGCGAGGGGCCGTGCGATCGTCGACAGTGCCCCGGGGGAGTTAGGAACGATGGCGGCGGTATATGCTGACCGGGAAAAGACCCAGGTGCTCCTGGACGGCGTGGCGGAGGTATGGCTGGCGAACTTGAACGCTCCCGCTCAGACGATAATTGCAGGGACGCGGCGTGGCATCGAGCAGGCGGTGCAGCGGTGTGAAGCGGCAGGGGTGCGAGTGCGTCCGATTCCGGTGGCCTGTGGGTTTCACTCTCCGCTGGTTGCTCCAGCGCGGGATCGTCTTGCGGCGCACCTGGCGACGACTTCCTTTGCTGCGCCGCGGATCCCTGTGTTTTCCAATACCTTGGCAGCTCCGTATCCACGAGATCCCCAGGCGATCGCAGCGGTGCTCACCCAGCATTTAGTCGAACCGGTGCGTTTTACCGAGCAGATCGAGGCGATGTACCAGGCGGGAGCACGACTCTTCGTGGAGGTGGGTCCCGGCAATGTGTTGACCTCTCTGGTAGCGCAAATCCTCACCGACCGTCCCCACCTGGCGGTCGCGCCTGGTGCTCCCGGTCGATTGGGCCTGGTGTCGTTGCAGTTCGCTCTGGCCCAGTTAGCCGCCTATGGTGTGCCGGTGAATCTGGACCGTCTCTTTCGGGGCCGAGAGGTCCGCACTCTCGATCTTGCCGCCTTGGTCAAGGAAACACAAATACCTCCACTGCCGGCGACCGCGTGGTTGGTCCATGGGGGACGGGCGTGGCCTGCGCAGGAAGAACCGGCTCGCCCGCCTGTTCCGGTAGCGCTCGCGGCGGAGCGCACGAACCTCCCCAGAGAAAATGGGGCTGCGAGTCAGCATGAGGGAGGGAACGGAGGGACCGACGTGCCACTCTCTCTTGCTTCGGCTCCAGAGGAAGCAGGGCAGCTCGCGGCGGTGTCGCCGACAGGAGAAGGCGCTGCTGCGGTCATGGTGCAGTTCCAGCGCCTCATGGAGAAATTTCTCGAAACGCAACGCAGCGTCATGCTGGCCTACCTGCAGACCGCACCCGCCGCGACGCAACAGCTGCCATACTCCTCTGCTACGCCACAACAACCTCTGCAGTCAGCTGCTACCGGGAATGGCGTCGATGCGCGGCCAAACCGAGGGACGCTGCGACCAAAGCAAGGAAACGACCTTCTGTCGCCTAGAGAGCGTGCGGCCCACAAAACTGGCCGGGATACCTTGCGGGAGAGGGAGGCCAACGGGATAAACGGTGCTGCGCGGGAACCTGCCGCGCTCGGACACGAGCAGTTGACGCAGACGCTGTTACAGATTGTGAGTGAGCGCACCGGCTATCCACCGGAGATGCTCGATCTCGATCTGAACATGGAGGCTGACCTCGGTATCGATTCGATCAAGCGGGTCGAGATTCTCGGCGTGTTGCAACAGACTGCTCTGTCCTCTCTCCAGGAGCACGAACAGGAGCTCATGGAGCGATTGACCGGGAGCAAAACGCTGCGGGAGATCGTCGAGACGGTTTTGCAGGTGGTGCGACGTGTCGGGGAATCCGACCGCCCTGGCCCTCGAGCCGCGATGTCTGCCCCCGCTCTTCTCCCCTCGACCGCAGTCGTTGCCCAACCTGCTGACAGCGATGTATATGTTCCCCGCTTTCGCCTGACCGCCGTGGCCTCTGCCCTCCCGAGGGGTGCTGCGTCGCCGCTCCCAGATCGGCCCCTCCTGCTCACAGATGATCAACGAGGCGTTGCGCGCGCTGTTGCTAGCCTGCTCCGGACAAGAGGGGTACAGTGCATCACTATTAGACACGGAGTCACAAGCGCAAAGCAGGCAGCAGATTGCTACACGGCGGATCTGACCGATCCTGCTGCTATAGAAGAGCTGTGTGGCGCGCTCCGTCGCGAGTACGGTCCGTTGGGTGGCATCCTGCATCTGCTGCCGCTCAGGCAGGAGGCAACTATCCAGACGCTGACCCGGTGGCGCGAGGATGCTGCGTTGGACGTCCAGAGCCTGTTCCTCTTCGTCCGCAATTTGCAGGGAGATTTCCTCCCGGGAGGCGAGGGGAGCGCCAAGAGCTGCGTGGTAGCGATGACCGCTTTAGGCGGGCAGTTCGCCAGCGATTGGGTGCCCGAGATGTTTGCTCCGGTGCAGGGAGGAGTCGCGGGATTAGTCAAAACCGTGGCGCTGGAATGGCCTGCAGTCCACTGCAAGGTCATCGATGTCGAGGCGCAGAGTGACCCGGCGTTGATAGCCAACTTGCTGTTCCAAGAACTGTGCAGTGCTGACGGGAGTGTTGAAGTTGGATACCGTGGCGGCCAACGGTTTCTCTTGCAGCCATGTCCCGCCCAGCCTGGAGGGAGTGACCTTCCTCCGCTTGAGCCCGGGTCGGTGGTGCTCATCACTGGTGGGGCTCGTGGTATCACCGCCGCCATCGCCTGCGAGTTAGCCGCGCGCTACCGGCCGACTTTACTCCTCATTGGGCGCTCGCCGCTGCCGCCCGAGGCAGAGTCTGTAGAGACGGTTGGGTTGGCGGGGGTGGAATTGAAAAAAGCCTTGATTCAGTGTTTGAGCCAGGGCGGGCGGCAAGTGAGCCCTGCGCAGGTAGAAGCTGCCTACACCCGCCTCCTGCAAGACCGCGAGATCCGCCAGAATCTTGCTGTCATGCGCGAGAGTGGCGCGACGGTGCGGTATATCCAACTTGACGTGCGAGACGAGCGTGCCTTTCGTGGGTGTATCGAAGAGGTGTACGGGACGTACGGCCGTCTCGATGGCGTGATTCACGGAGCTGGGGTGATCGAGGATAAGCTGCTGCAGGAGAAGACGCTTGATTCTTTCCTACGGGTCTTCGACACCAAGGTCGCGAGCGCGTTTGTGCTCAGTCAAACATTACGGCCTGAGTCGCTGAAGTTTCTCGTCTTCTTCTCTTCTATTGCTGGTCGCTTCGGCAATCGCGGGCAGGGAGACTATGCAGCGGCCAACGAGGTGCTCAATAAATTAGCGGTCTACCTCGATCGCCGCTGGCCGGCGCGCGTGGTGGCCATCAACTGGGGACCGTGGGGAGGCACGGGGATGGTGTCCGGTGAGGTGGAGAAACGTTTCCGGGAGCGGGGCGTGCAGGTGATTCCGCCTGCGGCCGGGTGTCAGGTAGGCGTGGAAGAAATTCGTTTGGGGACCAAAGGGGCAGCGGAGATTATCCTTGGTGGAGGACCGTGGGAGCTCCTTTCTCCTTTCCGAGCGGTAACCGACCAACTCTCGCTGCCCCTGCTTGAAGCTGGCAGAGCCACGCTTGTCCACCGGGCCGATGAGGTAGAGGTGTCTTACGAGATTGACCCGGTACGCGATGCCTATTTGCAGGACCACTGCATCGATGGCAAGCCGGTCTTTCCTCTGGCGATGGCGTTAGAGTTGATGGCCGAAGTCGTGCAACGTGCTTGGCCTGAGTGGTGTGTAGTCGGCATCCACGGAGTACGCGTGTTGCGCGGTATCGTACTGGAAAACGGTGCCGTGCGCGTGCGTGTGCGCGCCTGTGCACAGGCCCAATCCGCCGACGAGCGAGACTATCGTGTCGAGGTCGCCATTCTCGACTCTGCAGGAGAACTGCCTGTCTATTACCGCGGTACCGTGCAACTGGCACGCCGGATCGTGGACACAACATCTCTACCGCCGGTGCTTACCGATCTTCGCCCGTTTCCGACGACGGTACGCGACGCTTATCAACGGTGGCTGTTTCACGGCCCCCTTTTTCAGCAGATTGTGACGATTGAGGGGATCAGCGACAATTGGATGTCGGCGATTCTACGACCGTCTTTGCCGGAGCGATGTCTGCCCCTTGGTGCCGGGAGCCGGTGGGTAATCGACCCCATTATGGTCGATTGTGGGTTTCAGTTGGCAATTCTGTGGGCGCGTGTTCATCACGACATGACCCCCTTACCTTCCGTAGTTGGGACGTACCGCCGCTTTGGCATTCCTTCAGGGGCACTGATCCGCTGCCAGATGCATGCGGAAGCACGTGCTGGTGGAACACTGCTCCTCAATCAATTCTTCTTCTCCGAGCTCGACGGTCGGCTGCTCGGGGTCGTCAGAGATATGGAAGGGGCGTGCAGCAAGGCGCTCAACCGCCTTGCGGGCGAGACTGTCTCTCGTAGGCTGGAACTGTGATAGGT
>JANWXO010000132.1 GCA_025057295.1 Candidatus Binatia bacterium
TTTTCATCGCTCAAAAGTGAAGAGGCTCTCCAGGTTGGCGATCCTGGGGCTCGAGTTGGATTGTCGTGTGCTCGATGCCGAAGCGTTCCTGGATGGTGTGTTCCAACGCATCCAGGAGCGTGTGGTGATCATAGCCGTTCTGGACAACGACGTGAGCAGTGAGCGTAAAGAGGCCCGAGGTCAGCGTCCAGATATGCAGGTCGTGGACCTGCGCGACTCCGGGGACTTGTTCCAAGGTCCGTTGCACGTCCGACAGATTCAGGTGCCGTGGGGTAGCTTGCATGAGGATATCAACCGACTCCCGCACCAGTCCGAACGAGCTGCCGAGGATCAGAACCCCGATGAGAATACTGGTAGCCGGATCGACCCAATACCACTCGGTCCAGAGAATCAGCAACCCTGCGAGAATCGCTCCTACAGACCCGAGCGCGTCGCTCATGACATGGAGAAATACACCGCGGATGTTCAAGCTGCTGTGGTGCGCGTCGCGCAAAAGCCACACGGTGAAGAGATTCACCACCAGCCCCGCCCCGGCGATGAGCACCATCCCCCGCCCCTGTACGGGGGGTGGAGCAAAGAAACGATAATATGCTTCGCGGAAGATGACGCCGGCGACCAGCCAGAGGGCGAGTCCGTTGAGGAATGCGGCGAGGATCTCGGCTCGGTAATAACCAAAAGTTTTCTGGGAGGTCACCGGCAGGGTTGCCACGTACGCTGCGAACAGGGACAAGGCCATGGCCGTAACGTCAGAGAGCATGTGGCCGGCATCTGAGAGTAAGGCTAAACTGTTGGTGAGTAAGCCGCCGATGAACTCCACGACACAATAACCTCCCGTCACACCCAGGGCGAGCTTGAGGAGGGTGCGCTCGTGATGGCGGTGGGTGAGCGGCGTAACAACCATGTCTCGCACTGTCAGTGGGCCACCGGAGCGAGGGCGGCCGTCTCATCCTTTGTGGTACTACCTGTACGGTTGTCCGCCCGCAAGGCCGGCCGCACCGGCCCAGGCAGGAAAGCCGTCGAGCGAGATGCCGAACACCGGGATGCCGAGCACATAGACCAGAACCGTCAGCACCACTGCTCCGAGAACATCAAGCCCGATGCCGGCTCGCACCATTTGTGGGATCGTCACGTGGCCGCTGGCGAATATGATCGCGTTTGGTCCGGTGGAAGAGGGCAGCATGAAGTTGCAGATAGAGGCAGCAAAGGTCGCCGGCACCATCAAGAACAGGGGGTCGAGCTGCATGGCCCGCGCGGTGGCAGCGAGCACGGGCATCATCAGGGTCGTGGTCGCGGTGTTGCTGGCAAACTCGGTGATCAAGGCGGTCAGGAGCGTCACCAGCAAAATCCCGCTGACAGGAGAGAGCTCGCCGACAACTGTCAGCCGCGAGCCGAGCCAGGCGGCTAATCCTGATTTCTCCACCCCTGCCGCCAAGGCCAGTCCACCGCCTAAGAGAAGAAGCACTCCCCACGGCAGGCGCTGAGCGGTGTCCCAGTCGAGGAGGAAGGTACCGGAGTGGCGATCTGCGGGGATCAGAAAGAGAAGCAGCGCCATCCCGATCGCGACTGTCGAATCTTCGATCTTGACCGAGGGAGGAAGGAGACGGGTCCACCCCGGCAGCGTCACCCCTCCGAGCGGGATATCGACGCGCGTAATCCACAGCAAGGCGGTCGTGGCAGCAATGGCGAGAACCTTCTTTTCTGCCGGGGTCATTGGACCGAGCTCCTGCAGGCGATCGTGCAAGAAGCGACGGTCGGCTGTCCAGTGCCCGCCCGCAGAGGGGAAGACCAGAAAAGACAGATAGGCCCACGTCACCAGAACCATGATCATTGCAGTCGGAAAGCCGAACAGCATCCATTGGACAAAACTGACCGGCTCAGCGGCAGGAAACAGCTTCGGGAGAGCCCCGAGAAAGATGAGGTTCGGTGGGGTGCCGACCGGGGTCCCCACACCACCGATCGAAGCCCCGTAGGCCACCATGAGCATTAAAGCGGTGCCGAATCCTTGCCGTGTATCGTACCCTTGTGAGTCGATATGATCGAGGATAGCTCCGGCAATGGGAAGCATGATCATTGTCGTAGCTGTGTTTGACACCCACATAGAGATGAGGGCAGTGGTGAGCATGAAGCCGAGAGAAATTGTCCGCGGGGAACCGCCGACGTGGCTGAGAATGAGCAACGCGATCCGGCGGTGGAGCTGCCACTTTTCCATAGCCAGGGCGATGAGAAACCCGCCCATGAAGAGAAAGACGATGTGGTCGGCGTACACGGCCGATACCTCTTGCGGGGGCATAAGACGAAAAAAGGGGAACAGCACAAGCGGCAAGAGAGCGGTGATGGAGGGGTGCAACGCTTCACTCACCCACCACACTCCCATCAGGACGGTGATCGCCGTCACGTGCCAAGCCTTTTCTTCGAGTCCAGTGGGGGGCGGGAGGAGCAGCAGGAGGATGAAGACGGTAGAACCGAGCAGGAGCCCGAGCGCTTGGCGCCGCGTATAGGAGGAGGAGCTACGGTTGCTCATCCGGCGTCATGAGAGTGGGAAAAGCGCTAGACAGTAAGCGCGCAAGCTCTTGAGCAAACAGACGGTGCAACCCTGCAGGACGGCACCCCGCAGCTGCCGGGTGACCGCCTCCGCCGAACAGGTGGGCGAGATGGGACAGATCGACATCGCAATCCGGAGAGCGACGCAGGCTGACCCCTTCTCCTTTCAGATCGAAAAAGGCAAAGATCGTTTGTGTTGCCTGTTTCCCCCAGGCATCGCCAATCTCGCTTGGATACCCTTCGCAGATGGCTGCGGTAATGGTGTACGGAGTCCCAGGAATAGGGAAATCGACGCGACTCTTCTCTGCCGTGGCGAAGCTCGAGCGAATTTCCCGCAAGGCTCTCTCCAGCGCTGCTTGCATCGCTGGCGTATAGGTAACCTCCGCGTCAATTCCGAGCAACGCGTGGTACCCGTCGAGACTATCACGCTCGGCACCCATCGTCCGGATGGTGAGGGCTAATTCGCGCGAGCCGGGGATGGCATGAATCCAGCGGTCGTTATCGTCCGCCATGGCGACCACGGGCGCGAGAGCACGAAACCAGGGGTTTTGCTGCCCGCTGGTAGTCAGCTGTTGTGTGAGGTATTCGTACACCAAACGTGCCGCTGCCAGGTCCTCGCTGAGAACAAAATCGGTAAAGGGAACGTGCATCTCCCCGGCTGCGTAGCGCTTGAGCGCTGTCCGATGGTGGTCGAACCAATAGATTTTCACCCCGTGTGCAGCCAGACGGCAGAGGTGGGCGTCGGTTTCCCGCTCTGTCCAAGAAATGTCCGTAATCCACAATTCGCTCCCCGGCGGGGCGGTATCGAGATCGATCGCGCGGATCACTTCGTTGATGCGGTCGTTCCCGGAAAAGTGTGGGATAATAATGGAGCCAGTGTGGTAGCGAGCTATTGCCACCGCCGCTGTGACGCCATCGAGACAATAGGGGCCGTGGCTGACAATATGAACAAGCGGAGTTTGCTGCTCTTTCGAGTCCATACGTGGAGGAGCATCCTTTGCCGAACCGTTATCCTCTCCGTGCCACTTCGAGCACCTTCTCGACATCTAACACCCGCGGTCCCTCCCACGCCAGTTCAATCTGCCATCGCTCATGTGTATTGACGTGGATTTCTCTTTCTCCGTCGAGCGCGAGGATCGAGGGAACGAAACTTACCGGCATCGGTACCTGAGCACGAATCATACGATAGCTGTGAATGTGAACGGAAGCGACGAGGCCCGGGGCGATGGCAGCAGTGACGGTGCGTCCGCTGGCACCGAATCGTACATACAGCCCCCCGTCGTCTTGGGGGCGAAGAGGGTGCAGCATTCCACCGATCGCGGCCATCCCGATATTGGTCGGCTGGCCTTGCGTGAGGAAGAGTTCTTGCAATCGGTCGGTTTCCCACAGGGCACGTGCACCGATGAATTGATGATCACAGACCGCAACGTCGACGAGCGCGATGTCCACCAGTTCTCCCTCACGATACAAGTTGAGGCGTTTCGTCGGCAGGGTAAACTCTTGCCAGGGGAGCTGTTTGACGGCATAGTACCCCGCGGCAAGCCCTGCCAGCGTAGATTCCAGAAAACGGGGGAAGGCGTTGTTGGTCCCGGTGGACAGTGGTACCAGAGGGAGCGGGCCGCACCCCTTTGCCACCACCCGATTTGTTCCGTCCCCGCCGATCACGATGACGCAGGCGACTCCTTGCGCGTGCATGAGGGCGGCAGCGCGGGTGGAATCGGCTGCATCGTCGTATACGGTCATGTCGAGAAAACGGGGACGGAGGCGCAAGGGGTGATGAATGCCAGCTAGAGCTTTTGCTGCGATGCCGACCGGATCAGGAAAGAGGACCACTTCCTCGACTCCGGCGCTGTCTAGCCCGAGGAGAGCACGGCGAACGATGTAGACCTTCTCTTGCGTGTCAAGAAGGGAGCCGTGAGCGACGAGGCGACGAATATCTTTCCCTGCACGTGGATTGGCGATGATGCCAACAGTAGTCATAAGCGCGTCGTTCTTCGGCGGTCAAAACAGGCTGAGGGCGGCGTCTATGATTCTCTGCGGGTTCGGCAGATAGTGGTCTTCTAGCGTTGGGCTGAAGGGTACCGGAGTGTGGGGCGCGGTCACCATTTTGATCGGGCCGTTCAGGAAGTCGAATCCCTTGTCTGCAACGAGGGCAGCAATGTCCGTTGCCATACTACAGCGGGGGTGAGATTCGTCTACGATCACCAGACGCCCGGTTTTTTTGACCGATGCCAACACTGTCTCTTCGTCGAACGGCGAGAGCGTCCGTGGATCGATAACCTCGGCGCTCTTCCCCTGGGCTTGCAGCGCTTCTGCCGCGTGCAATGCCCGGTGGACCATCTTCCCGATCGCGACGATCGTCACGTCGCTGCCCGCTCGCTTGACGTCTGCCCGGCCGAGCGGAAGAATGTAGGGCTCTTCGGGAACAGGGCCTTTCGTGCCGCCGAGGGTGATGTCTTCAAAGAAGACCACCGGGTCATCGTCGCGGATTGAGGAGATGAGCAGCCCTTTGGCATCGTAGGGAGTCGAGGGAACAACCGTCTTGAGCCCGGGAATATGGGTAAAGAGTGAATATAACACCTGGGAGTGTTGCGCCGCAGCGCGAAAGCCTGCGCCGTAGATGGTACGGATCACTACAGGCACCTTGGCTTTGCCGCCGAACATATACCGTAGCTTCGCCCCCTGGTTGAGAATTTGGTCAAAACACACCCCCAGAAAGCCGACGAACATCATTTCCACAATTGGTCGGAGCCCTGTAACCGCCGCACCCACGGCTGCGCCGATGAAGGCGGATTCGCTGATGGGAGTATCGAGGACCCGATCACGACCAAACTCTTTCACCAATCCTTTGGTGACCCCGAGCACGCCCCCCCAGGCCTCGTCCCCGTGCAGATGCTCGACATTCGCTCCCCCAGCAACATCCTCACCCATGAGGATGACTGTCGGGTCGCGACGCATTTCTTGACGCATCGCTTCATTCAGGGCCTGGCTAAAACTGAGCACTCGCTCTGCCATATGTGCTCCTCCGCTGTCCACTCTCTAGTAGTTCACGTATACATCTGTATACGTCTCCTGCACGTCTGGGAATGGACTGTCTTCAGCGAATCGCACTGCGGCATCAATCTCAGCAACCACGCGCTCGTCGATAGCCTTTAGCTCCGCTTCACTGACCAGCGTGCCGGCGAGCAGGGTGCGACGGAACAGGAGAATGGGGTCTCGTTCGTGCTGAAACTTTTGCTGTTCCGCGGCGACCTTGTAAGTCTGCTGGTCGCCTTCATAATGGCCGTAGAGGCGGTAGGTCTTGCACTCCAGCAAAGTGGGACCCTGGCCAGCCCGCGCACGTGCCACCGCCGCGCCCGCGGCCTCGTAAACCGCGAAGATGTCATTCCCATCGACGGTGACCCCGGGCATGTTGTACGCTGCGGCCCGATCGGCAATGTTCTCGACGCTGCAGTGGTAGTGCACCGGTGTCGACTCTGCATACCCGTTATTTTCGGCCACGAAGATCACAGGCAGTTTCCAAATCGCTGCCAGGTTCAGGCTTTCGTGCAGCGTTCCTTGTTCGGCTGCACCGTCGCCGAAGAAACACACCGTGACCTGCCCGGTCTGCTTGAGCTTCGCCGTCAGACCTGCGCCGCAGGCGAGAGGTGGGCCTCCACCGACGATGCCGTTGGCCCCGAGCATCCCCTTTTCCATGTCGGCGATGTGCATCGAACCGCCTTTTCCCTTGCAGGTGCCGGTTGCTTTGCCGAACAGCTCGGCCATCATGCCGCGCACATCCACCCCTTTGGCGATGCAGTGTCCGTGCCCGCGGTGGGTAGAGGTGATATAGTCAGCGTCGCTCAAGTGGGCACAAATCCCCACTGCTACAGCTTCTTCGCCGGCGTAGAGGTGCACGAAACCGGGAATCTTTCCTCTGCCGAACTCTACCTTGACACGATTTTCAAAGGTGCGGATCGACTGCATCCGCTCGTACATCCACAGGAGCGTGTCTTTTGGGATATGCATGCCCCCCTCCTGCTGCGTCCAGCGCTTACGCCGGCGGCTTGTTGGGCTTCATAGCATGAAATAGCCCTGGGGGAAACCGAATGGTGTGAAGCGGAAAGAAGCGAGAAGGGTCACGAGAATGGGGACGACACAACGGTCAGCCTAGTTGGCTGCCGGCAAGCGATACGCCGTCCCTTCAACCAGGCGGAGGGGGTCGTAATTCCACTCTCCCATCCATTTCTCGATGACGTTATAGGCAGGGCATTGACCCTTCCACAGCTCTTCGCGCAAGCGCTCCAGGTACATCGTTTCGTTCTCCCCAGCCTGGTTACACTGGTTGTGTCGTTCTAGCCCTTCCCACGCGATGAGGAGGAGCTCTTTGGCGAGATCGAGCAGGGTGACCCCACGCACGCGTGCTCCTAAGGCTTGCCGGTGGGCAGCTAGGTAGGCGGCCATACGTTCCTCCCAGCTCCACTTCTTGACCAGGTCCCATGCCGCCCACAGGGCATCGGGTTCGTAAAATACTCCTTTGCAGAGAGCCGGAACGGCGAGCATGAGTTCATACGGCTGGTTGTCGATACACCGGATCTCCAGGTATCGCTTCAGACGCACCTCAGGAAAGAGGGTTGTGAGGTGCAGACTCCAGTCCTCCATCGTTGCCCGTTCTCCTTCGTGCCCCTCGGCCAGGAAACGACGGAAGGGGATGCCGGTCATGTCGATCCAACGACCGTGGCGGACGATGAAGTACATCGGCACGTCGAGGGCGTATTCGGTGTAGTGCTCGAAGCTTGCATGTTCGGAGAACACGAACGGCAGGAGCCCACAGCGACGCCGGTCGGTCTCTGTCCACACGTGACCGCGCATGGTCATGAAGCCGTTGAGACCACCGTCGGAAATGGGGGAATTGGCGAACATCGCTGTCAAGATCGGCACGAGACCCATGGCAACACGCAGCTTCAGCATTGCGTCGGCTTCGGTACTAAAGTCGAAGTTCACTTGGATGGACGCCGTTTGTTTCATCATGCGGTGTCCCAAGGTGCCGACCTGTTCCATATATGGAGCCATGAAGGTGTAGCGTGTTTTCGGGATCCATTGGATATCGTCGAGCGGGCTGATCGGCTGCATGCCGAGGTTGAGGAAGGCTAAGTCCAGTTCATCCCCCGCGGTCAGCAAGTGGGTCAGGTAATGGTGCAGCTCTTGCTGGGCGCAATGGATGGTTTCGCATTGTTCGCCGGAAAGCTCGATCTGTGCTCCGGGTTCGAGCGCGACATTGGCACGGGGGCCCCGCAGAGCGATGATGTGCCCCCCTTCTTCCTGTGGTTCCCATCCCAGGGTGTCGGCGAGGCGATAGAGAATACGCTCAATGCCACGTTTGCCGAAGTAACGGGCGGCCCGTCCGCTCCGGCGGGAAACGCCGACCATTTCGTACTCGGTGCCAATCCGCCACGCTTCGCGGGGTTTTCCTGCTTGGGAGAAATAGGCAACGAGTTGGGATTGATTTTCGATGACTTGCGTTGCCTCCGGTCCTTCGACGTATTGTGACATGATGCCCCCCTTTGGGTGCCCCTTGCTGCGCGCGAACCGGCCCTAGGGTAGCAAACAACTATACTAAGGCAAGGGGTTTTGCGAGGCGCTAAGGTGGTGTGAGACCGGAGATAGATGTGGAAAACAGGGGGCGTGTGGGAGGGGAGGCAGGCCCCCTGGGAGATGGGATCGTGTCTGACTACGCCGAGAGCGCAGCGATCTCTTCCTCGGCAAGGGCACGTACGTCGGCAAAATTTTCGAGCGAATCTTTGCTCACCAAGAAGACTGCTCGTATGCCGAGCGGGACAATTGTGAAGCCGTCGTGCTTGTAGACCCCAGGGAGAGGACGCGCCCAACGCCGCGAGATAAATAACGAGATCTCTTCGCTCCTGTTGCGATAGACCAACTGGACAAAGAGACGGCCCAGGGGGTGACAGATGCGCGCCCCTTCGAGGTGGAAGCCTGCAGGCGCAAGACTGGGACGCTC
>JANWXO010000133.1 GCA_025057295.1 Candidatus Binatia bacterium
CAGCGAACACAGGCTCGCACAAGAGAGCTCTGAACATCCTCTGACACTAGACGTGAGGAAAGAGGCAGGTATGAGCTTCTCTCCCTGCGTGCCTGGAAAGTTGGCCTTGCTCTCTTTTCGCGGTGAAACTCTTCGCGGCGTTTGAGCGCCTGGTGAAGCAGGCGTGATTGTGGTGCCCGTCTTTATTGATGGAAGTGCGGCAACACCTCTGCTCCGAACAACTGGATACAGTCCAGCACACGCTCGCGTTCCGGCCCGGCTGGGAGACGGAACCGCATGACGACGTAATCGACGTCGTAGTTCTGGCCGTACGCGGCCAGCTGGTCGATACAGTCTTGGGGGGAACCTGCCACCGTGTGGCGAAAACAGTTGGCCACAGTAAAATCGGCCTCCGAGCGAAAGTCGGGGTGGTGTGTCAGAATGCCGTGGCGAAAATAGAAGAGGAGCTCCTGAACGTAGATGGGGCCGAAGATCCGCTCCGCCTCGGCCCGTGTCGGCGCCACCCAACCGTCGCGCATCAAGACCACCAGCGAGCGACGACCGGCCTTCGCTGCCGCCTCGCGATATAACGCGACCTGCCTGTTCCACGTCTCGCGCTGCAATGGAAAGGGATCGCTGGCCCAGGCGTCACCGCTGCGTCCGGCGCGCTGGATCGTGTAGGGAAACATGCCGCCCAGCCACAATTCAGGATACGGCTGCTGTAGCGGTTTGGGAGTCAGACGCACGTTGTCATAGTGAAAGACGCGCCCGTGGAACGAGAAGCTCTCCTGCGTCCACGCTAGCTTCATGACCTCCAGGCCCTCTTCGAACCGTCGCCGCCGGTCTGTCATCGGGATGGAAAAGGCATTGTTGTAGTCCGGATGATACCCCGAGGCGAGGCCGCAAATGAGTCGGCCTTTGGACATGAGGTCGAGCATGGCCATCTGCTCGGCGATATGGACCGGATCGTAAAGCGGCAAGATGAGGATGTACGTCCCCACGCGAATACGGGTCGTGCGTGTGGCCAGACCAGCGAGCAGCAGCAAAGGAGACGGAAACAAACACTCGGTACGCACGTGACGCTCGGGGACCAGCAGCGAATCGAAGCCCGCCTGTTCTGCCGCCTCTGCTTCTTTCCATAAGTGCTCGATGAAGGCAGTTACCTGCGCGCTGGTCGGGACGGGCATGTTATAGGGTCCGCCATGCGTATCGAGGAGATAACCGATTTTCATAGAGCCTCTGCAAAGACACTCCCACGCGTAGGAGACAGCATCAGACGGAGCTCTCCCGAAAGCGGGGCAACACTTCCGTGCCGAACAACTCGATACACCTGAGGGTCTCCTGATGGCTCGGGCCGGTGGGATGGCGCAGGATGAAGATCATGTACTGGCAGCCGATCTCTCGTTTGTAGCGCCCGAGCTCGGCGACGACCTCAGCAGGCGTGCCACAGATCAAGCGGTTTGGCGCTACGCGGGCGAACGTCCAGTCCGCGGCCGAAGTAACCTCTCTCACCCACGGTTCCCACTGGGCGTTAAAGCGGCCGGACGCAAAAAAGCCCAGGTGCAGATAAAACAGGTGGTAGGCCTGGATATGGGGCCACCATACGCGCTCGACCTCTGCGCGACTTTCCGCTACCCAGGCATCGCGCAGCAGAGCAATCTCAGTGCGCGGGTTCCCTGCCTCGGCAGCGGCGGCACGATAGATCTGGCTCCAAGCTTTCAGGACGTCGAAGTTGTGCAACGGGTCCGAGATCCAGCCGTCACCAATACGCCCGGCACGCTTGAGCGTAATCGGTGACATCGCTCCCACCCAGATGGGAGGACGCGGCTGCCGCACCGGACGTGGCGTGATGGTCACCTCATCGAAACGGAAGTGACGACCGTGGTAGGAGAAAGGCTTGCCCGTCCACGCCTGCTTGAGGATGTCGACCGCCTCGGTAAACCGCGAGGCAGCAGAAGAGAGTGGAATCTGGAACGCATCGAACTCCTTCTGAACCAGCCCCAAGCCGACCCCGAGGATAAAACGGCCCTTGGCAATATTATCGATCACCGCCGCCTGCTCGGCCACCTGTAACGGATGGTAGAGAGGGAGCTGGAGAATTGCCGTGCCGATCTCGGCCTTTTTCGTCCGTGCAGCGAGCGCGGCCGCAAAGGTGAGCGGAGCCGGCAGATACCCATCCGGCATCTGGTGATGCTCGGGCACGAAAAAGGCTTCGAACCCTAGCTGTTCGGCAAGCGCCGCCTGCTCGAACACCTCGTCGTACAACTGCGGTAAATGGTCCCCCTGCGGAGGGTCCTGGAGTAAGAACAGCAGGCCAAATTTCATCGGTGTTCCTGACGTGCGTTATGCGTGTTCTGCCTTCCTGGGTTCCGTGTCTTTCCCCAGATAGCGGCGGACGACATACAACCCGTCCGGCGTAAACGGCTCGGCCTCTGCACGGCGCAGGACCTCCTCTGGCGTCATCAAGGTCACACTCTCGACCTCTTCTGCCTGGAGGACCAGGGGTCCTTCGTATACGCACGAGAACGTTCCCCCCCACACGCGGGTATGCTCGTTGGCAAAGTAAAAGTCGAACAACCAGGTGAGCGGGGTCTGGCGGATGCCCATCTCCTCGGCTAATTCCCGTAGCGCTGCCTCCTCGTAGCTTTCCCCGGCTAACACCACCCCACCAGCAACCGGGTCGTAGTACCCGGGAAACACATCCTTCGTCGTCGTCCGTTTCTGCACGTAGAGCTCACCACGAGGAGTGAACACCAAAATATAGGTACTCCGATGAGGCAGATTCTGCGCTCGCATCTGCCCTCGGGTGGCGGTCCCCACTACTCTATTGTCGGCATCCACAATGGTCACGATTTCGTCGGCGGCTCCCATGGCAACTGGCGGCACGATACTGAGGGGAGGGCAGTGTGTCAACCGAGTTCCGACCCAAAGGGCTTGTCCACTGGTGGAAGGTCGCGCTAGAAACAGGTTCGTGGCACGACACGCAGTGGTGATTTTCGCCAAAGCACCGGTTGCAGGAGAGGTCAAAACCCGCCTTTGCCCACCACTGTCACCCGCTGATGCTGCCGAGCTCTCTCGCTGCTTTCTCGTCGACACCGTCGAGCGGGCGTGCAGCCTGACCGGAGTGGAGGTCTACGTGGCGATCACACCTCCGGACAGCGAACCCACTTTCCGTGCCCTGCTGCCTTTTCCCGTGCACTACATCCCACAGCGGGGTGAGTCCTTGGGGGAGCGAGAGGTGAATGTGTTTGCCGACCTGCTGAGCCAGGGGTTCTCCAGCGTTGTGCTCATCGGCAGTGACATCCCCACTCTCCCTCTCAGCCATTTGCGCGGAGCTTTTGCGCAGCTCGACCAGTCACAATGCGACGCCGTCTTCGGGCCGAGCCATGACGGGGGATATTATCTGGTAGGCATGCGCACGGTTCATCGCGAGCTGTTCGAGAACATCGTATGGAGCACCTCGCAGGTCCTCGCCCAGACCTTGGTGCAGGCGCGTCGTCATCGGTTGCGCGTCTCAATGGCTCCTCCCTGGTATGACGTAGATACCGTGGAAGACCTGCAGCGGCTCGCCGACGATCTGCGAGGGCACAGCGGAGCAGCAGACGCTCCGCGAACGCGGGCGTGCGTAGAACGCCTCTCCCCTCTCCTCTTCGATCGCGGCTGAGACAGAACGTCACCTGCGCGCGAGACTCTTCACGTCTCTGTCACGACCGCGATCCTAGCCCTGCAGTTCCAGACTGTCCGCCAGTTCTCGCTTGAGCCGTGCAAACACGCCGACGCCTTCCCTCACCACCGCCGAACCGATCTGGATCGCCTTGACGCCGCTCCGGAGCACGGCCACCGCCTCGGTACCGCTCGATACGCCGCCGACACCGATCACCTCGAGACGGCCCCCGGAAGCTTGCAGGATTGCCTGGGCTTGCGTCAGCCCGCTGTCTGCCGAGGTATTATGCGCAATGACAGCCGGGACCCCGGCGTCAAGGAGCACGGCAGCAACATCCACGAGTGGTAGCGGCAGGGATGAAGGCAATTTGACCGCAAGAGGAACAGGAAGAGCACGGCGGAGAGCGGACACGATCTCGCTGAAGCGCTGCGGTGAGGCAAAAGGGGCCAAGTGAGTGTGCACGTGAGGGTCGTTGCAGTTGATTTCGATGAGGTCGGCCCCGGCTGTCGCCAGGGCTTGCGCGATGTGTATGCAGTCCTCGACTGTAAAGCCGGCCACGCTCGCGACAATCGGCTTGCCGGCGCGGCGCACCTCGGGCAGCAGGTCCAGGTAGTATCGCACCCCTGGATTTTCCCGGCCACAACGCGCACCCGGGTCAAGGACTGAAGATAGTGTGATGGACTTGGTGACAATCGCTCCGCTCTCAGAATGCGCCAAGGCGAGGAGTTCGTCCCGACTGGTGGAGAGTGCGCCGGCAGCGTTCATCAGGCAAAAGGGGAAAGAAATGCCAGCGATGATCGGTGCAGTGCTCAACATGTGTCCTCCCTTCCGATGGGAAACAGAGACAGCTTCCAACCGTACAGCAAGGAGGCAGCAAGAGGAAGAATCCCTGCCCCCGCAGGTTGGGTGCACAGCGAGCAGCGCATTCACCCCCGGGGTCTCAGGGGATCCAGTACCACACTTCGACTTGGAACCAACGGATCAGTGGCCGCAACAGGACATCCCACACCGGCTTCTCCTCGGCGTCAATCTTGGCATACCCGGTCATATCCGCTTTGAGGAGCTGGTCAGGGTTTGGGATCTCTGCCAGAACGCGTACGGTGGTCAATCCGCCGTTCGGCGTCGCAACCGGAGCGACGGACAACACCGTGCCGAGGAACGTTGTACTGGGGAACGCCCAGGGGACGACACGGACTGTTGCCCCTCTCCGGACCAGCGGCGCCTCCTCTTGGGGCACCTGTACCTCTATCTGCACGGTTCTGGGATCAGCAACGACAGCAAACAGATCGCCCCGTTTCAGATATTGCCCGACACGTTGGTCTATATAGGGAGTGATCACCTGCCCCTCGGTCGGACTCGTCAGGATGGTCAGCCGCAGTTGTTCCTCGTAATTCCTCACCACCGTCTGCAAACGCCGCACTTCAGCTTCCTGCGCCTCGATCTCCTCAGGACGAGGTCCACTCTTGACCACCGCTAGATTGGCCTTCGCCACTTCCAGTGCCTTGAGAGCGACGTTGAGCTGCTCAATATCCACGTCACGCGTCCGCAGTGCATTCTCGTATTCTTGCCGAGATACAGCCTCCTCTCGATAGAGTTCTGTATAACGCTCGGCGCGCGGGCGGCTGAAATTCACCCTCACCTGTGCTTCCCGTACATCCTGTTGGGCTTTTTGCACTTGCTGTTCGGCCCGTTCCACCTCCTCCGGTTTTGGTCCCGCCCGGAGCAGCCGTAGCTGGGCTTCTGCCGCGGCCAGCTGCTCGCGCGCGGTCTGCAGGGTTTTTTCGTACTCGCGCGGATCGATCCGTGCGAGGGGTTGGTGACGCGCAACCCAGCTATTCTCCCGCACCAGCACTTCGATGATCCTTCCTTCCACCTCAGCATGGATCTCCGTTTGCTTAAGAGGGAGAATCCGAAACGGACCACCCGTCTGGTAGGGGTATGGAAGAAACATCACGATCAGGATCGTCATCGCCAACCCCAGGCGGACGATCCGTTTCACGCTGAGACGGGCTTTGCTGGCGAGCAGCCAGAGTCCCAGCCGTTTTAACGGCTTGGTGAATCTACCGGGGAAACAGTAGAGAAACGCTAGAATGAAAATCGCCGCTCCTGCTCCTTGGAGAGACCTCACCAGAGCCGAGCCGACGCTCCCCCAAAGAATCCACACGTGGAGGATGAGGTACAACCAAGCACCGAACCCGAAGGCGAGAAACCAGAGCCGTTCGCGGCGGCTGAGGGGCTCTGTCGGTTCCCACGACACCAAGAGTCGCGCAAAGGCCCGCATGGCACGGGGGCGCAGGCGGCGGGTCTCACACCACACCGACAGGAGCTGGTACCCATCCCGCGGCAGCTTGGGATTCCAATTCCACAGCGCACTCCACGCTCCGGTCGCAGAAAGGAACAACCAGAAGGTGTTGCTCCGTGTCCCCGGGACCGTCAACCACCAGCCGATCGTACCGATGGCCCAGACCACGATCGGCACGTAGCCGTGAGCGAAGATCACACGGATCTTGGCTGGCTTGGGAATCCAGCGCGTTGCGCTAAAGTCGACAAACACCCGAGGTCGCAAGCGCACGATGCTGATCCCGCCAACTGGGACCACGCCACCAGCGAGCTTCAGGGCACAGCCGCCGACTACTTCGCGTGGGATCATCACTCCCAGCAATCCAACTACCGCTAACCACAGCAGGTTGGAAAACTGCCACAGCTGGTCGAACTGGCGGGTGTAAGTGGACCACTGCGTGATCATGAGCCACAAAGCGAACAACACAAAAGGAAGCGAACCCCAGACAAAGGAGCGCGTAAACATCCATCGCAGACGGGGCGCAAGCCACGAAAAGAAGCCGTCGGTACGTACCAGAGGAAAACGGTAGACCTTGCCGTGATCTTCTTGTCCCCACACCTCCTCCAGTGCGTCCGGCGAGACGCGTGCGACTTCCTGAAGAAAACCGCACCGGCGCAATTGCGCCAGGAAGGCGTCCAACTCCTCCGCCGAAAACGTCTCGCCGAAGCGCTCGGCATAGCGAGTCTGCAACACTGCCAACGAGGTATGGCCATCGAGCTGTTGACAGATGAAGTAGTCCTCTTCCCCTAGTTCGAACACCCAGTCCGTACGGGGATCACGGAGAATGTAACTCACTCCCCGGCTCCCTCGTCGAGTAGGAAGAATTTCAAGATCCGCGCGAAACTGAGGCAGGGGGTCGTCCGTCATATACGCCTTCTCCGTCAAGACGAATCACCCAGCTCACTTCCCAGCGCTCTTTCCAGGCATCGGGGCTCGGTGCGCTTTCAGAACCCTCCCCGCGCAGAGAAATTCCTACGTTCCCCCTGTCTCTCCCCCTCCTTTCTGTTGTCCCTCTACTAACAGTGCAAGACTGTCCGCCAGCTCGCCGACTGTGGGATCGAGCTCAAGCGCCTTGCGTAAAGCCGCCGCCGCCTCGGTCAGTTTCCCTTCTGCCTGATAGACTTTCCCAAGACCCAAATGGCCTCGTGCACTCTTCTCATCGAGGAGCACAGCAGCCTGGTATTCGGCTCGTGCCTCATTGAGTTGGTCCTTCATCAGGAAGAGGTCACCCAACCGTACATGCAGATAGGGGTTTTTCGCCTGGCCGCGGACGGCGAGGCGGTACTCGTCCATCGCTGCATCGTACTGCTGCTGCTCGAAGTAGGCATCCGCAAGGCCAAGGTGGGCCTGAGACAGCTTGGGGTTCAGCTGTAGGGCGGTACGGAAGGCGTTCATCGCCTTGGCAAAGTCTTTTTCAGCAAGAGCGAGCTCGCCAAGTTTCAGATGGATAGCCGGCAGCTCAGCGTCTAACCGCAGGGCTTCCTGCAAGGCGTCGGCCGCTTCTGCGTAGCGTTCCAAGGCCAGGAGCGCCGTCCCTCGTTTCAGGTGCGCCCGTGCCGAGTCCGGTTGCAGGCTGGTCGCCGACTCATACGCCCTGAGCGCGTCAGCGTAGCGGCCCTGCCCCAGGTATGCATTGCCGAGTGTAAGGTGTACAGCCGGCACGTCGGATCGGAGCTGTAGAGCCGCTTCAATCGCGGCGATCGCCGCCGCTACTTGTTTGAGCTTCATGCGTGCGTTGCCGAGCTTCAAGTTGACTGCGAAAGCGAGCTGACGCCTTGGGTTCGATTCCAACGCGCGCTCGTAGCAGGCAATTGCCTCCTCGTACTGTCCATTTTCGAGAGCGACATCGCCGACCCTCACGTGGGCAAGCGCCAGTTTTGGGTCGATATTCAGAGCTGCCTGATACTGCGCGAGCGCCTCGTTCAACTGGCGTTGGCGCACATAGACGTCCCCGATTTTGACGTAGGCCACCGCCAGCTTGGGATCGAAGCGCAACGCTTCCTGATACTTCTCAATCGCACTGGCGTAGTTCTGCTGTTCGACATAGATGTCCCCCAGGCGGAGGTGAGCCAGCAACAGTTGAGGATTCAAAGTCAATGCCTGCTGACAGGCTGCGAGAGCATCGTGGTACTGCCGTTGTCGGAGATACAGGATACCTAAACGTAAGTGGGCGATGGCTAAGCGCGGCTCCAACTGGAGTGCCTGTTTGTAGGCACTGACCGCCTCTGCTGGCTTGCCTTCCGCAGCGTACAAGTTGCCGAGCTTGAGATAACAGGCTGGCAGATGAGGACTGAGCTTGCGGGCATGGAGGTATGCTGCCCGTGCTTCCTCGATCCGTCCTTCTGCCAAGTGCACATCGCCGATGCGCAAATGTGCTGGCGTCACGTTGGGATTCTGTTGCACGACGGCCTGAAACTCCCGCAAGGCTTCGGCATATTTATTCTGTTGCAGGTAGGCGGTGCCCATCTTGAGATGGGCACCTATACCACCGCCAGTCACGCGTAAACGGAGCGTTTTCCCTAATGGCATCGTTCCTCCCACAAGCTGATCGTTG
>JANWXO010000134.1 GCA_025057295.1 Candidatus Binatia bacterium
CTGACCCCTGAGGGTCGGCTGGCGCGCTACTTTTACGGCGTAGAGTATGCTCCGCGCGATGTGCGCCTTGGTTTAGTGGAAGCCGCTGCCAACCGGATCGGCTCGCCTATCGATCAGGTGTTGCTGTTCTGTTACCACTACGATCCTACGACCGGGAAATACGGGTTGCTGATTATGAACGTGCTGCGGTTGGCCGGCCTGGCTACCGTGGTGGCTCTAGGAACGTTCATCGTGGTGATGATACGCCGTGAGCGACGGCGGCAGCCGGAGTGCCAGGACCAAGCGCCCGCCCCAGCTCTGCACCGGGGAGCACCCTAGACACCGTGTCGATGATGAGGTATGCGCTATAACTTGCCGCTCTTCCCGCCCCAAGCTTCTACCATCGCCCCGCAGGTCGATGCCCTCTACTATTTCTTGGTCGCGGTCAGCGCCTTTTTTATCGTGCTGATCTTTTCGCTGGTGATCTATTTTGCGATCAAGTATCGCTGGTCCGCGCCGAGAAAAGGGGCAGCCGCCCCGCATGACAATCCGCGACTCGAACTGCTGTGGACCCTTGTCCCCCTTGCCCTGGCGATGGTCATATTCGGCTGGGGGGCCAAGCTGTACTTCGACCTCAACCGACCACCGGCCGATGCGCTGGAGATTTACGTCCTCGGCAAACAATGGATGTGGATCTTGCAGCATCCGCAAGGGAAGCGGGAGATCAACGAGTTGCACGTCCCCACTGGGCGTCCGGTCAAATTGACGATGACGTCCGAAGACGTCATTCACAGTTTTTTTATTCCGGCCTTCCGCATCAAGATGGACGTGCTGCCGGGGCGCTATACGACGGCGTGGTTTGAAGCGACGCAACCCGGGGAATACCACCTGTTCTGTGCCGAGTACTGTGGTACCAAGCACTCGCTGATGATCGGCAAAGTGGTGGTGATGGAACCGGTACAGTACCAGCAGTGGCTGGACGGCGGTATTCCTGGCGCGACGGTCGCGAGCGGCCCGCCGGAAGCCAGGGGGGCGGCGCTCTTCGAGGAGTTGCGCTGTGCGACCTGCCACCGGGAGACGATTCCCGGAGTGATGCTGGGTCCCTCGCTCGCCGGGCTATTTGGCAAACCCGTGCGCTTGCACAGTGGAGAGAGCGTGATTGCTGATGAGGCCTATATTCGGGAGTCGATCCTCAATCCGGCGGCGAAGCTGGTGGCCGGCTATCAACCGCTCATGCCGACCTATCAGGGGCAGGTCAGCGAAGAGGGAGTGTTGCAGCTCATCGCTTATATTCGCTCGCTCGGGGAAGCGAACGAGGAGGGCAGACGATGAACTCTCCTGTCGAAGCCGCAGTGGCGGTCGGTACAGAGGACCGCGGCGCGGAGTTGCGCGAACACTATCTCAACGTCAGTTATGGGGTGAAGTCATGGCTCCTCACCACCGACCATAAGCGTATCGCCTGGCTGTACCTCGTCTCGATCTCCCTCTTCTTTTTTCTCGGGGGGGCGTTTGCCGTCTTGATCCGCCTCGAACTGATGACGCCGCAAGGAGATCTCGTGCTGGCGGAAACGTATAACAAACTGTTCACGATGCACGGTCTCATCATGATCTTTTTCTTTCTCGTGCCGTCGATCCCCGCCGTGCTGGGCAACTTCCTCATTCCCTTGATGATCGGAGCGCGCGATTTGGCCTTTCCGCGCCTCAACCTGGCGAGCTGGTACATTTACACCTTTGGAGGGCTGTTTACTCTGGGGGCGGTAGTTGCCGGCGGGGTCGACACCGGCTGGACGTTCTACACGCCGTACAGCAGCACCTATGCCAACAGTCATGTCATTCTGACGGCGCTGGGGGTCTTCATCACCGGCTTCTCGTCGATTTTGACCGGGCTCAACTTCATCGTCACCATCCACACGATGCGCGCGCCTGGGCTCACCTGGTTTCGCCTCCCCTTGTTCATTTGGGCGCATTACGCGACGAGCCTGATCATGATTTTGGGAACCCCTGTGTTGGCTATTGCGATTCTGCTGGTGGGGGTGGAGCGGTTGTTTCGCATCGGTATTTTCGACCCTGCGTTGGGTGGCGATCCGCTGTTGTTTCAGCACCTCTTCTGGTTCTACTCCCATCCGGCGGTGTACATCATGGTGCTGCCGGCGATGGGAGTGATCAGCGAGGTGATCACCTGTTTTTCGCGCAAGCGTATTTTCGGTTATACCTTTATCGCCTTCTCCAGTATTGCGATTGCCGTGCTGGGCTTTCTCGTATGGGGGCACCACATGTTCGTGAGCAGCCAATCGGTATACGCCGGGATGATTTTCTCTTTTCTCAGTATGCTGGTGGCGATTCCCTCTGCGGTGAAGGTGTTCAATTGGACGGCGACGCTGTACAAAGGCGCGGTGTCGTACCACACGCCGATGCTCTACGCCCTCGGGTTCATCGGACTCTTCACCATCGGCGGGCTCACCGGTCTCTTCCTGGCTTCATTGGGTCTGGACGTCCACGTGCACGATACCTATTTCGTGGTCGCTCATTTCCATTACATTATGGTCGGTGGCGCGATCATGGCGTATCTCGGCGGGCTCCATTTCTGGTGGCCCAAGATGACCGGACGCATGTACCCCGAAGGGTGGGCACGCCTCTCGGCGCTGATTCTCTTCGTCGGATTCAATTTGACGTTCTTTCCGCAGTTCGTGCTCGGCTATCTCGGCATGCCCCGTCGGTATCACGTCTACCCGGAGGAGTTTCAGATTTTGAACGTCATGTCGACGGCGGGAGCGTCGATCCTGGGTGTCGGATATCTGATCCCGATGGTCTATCTCGTATGGTCGTTGCGGTACGGGGCGATCGCCAGCGCAAATCCCTGGCGCGCCACAGGTCTGGAGTGGGACACTCCCTCGCCGCCGCCAACGGACAATTTCTCGACCACCCCGATTGTCACCCGAGAAGCCTACGCCTATTCGCTGCAGGAGGCCGAGCGTGTCGTCTGAAGCGTCCTCCGCCTTAGCCCATCAGTTCGACGACCTGGCGCAACAGTCCGAGGCCGCTACCCTCGGCATGTGGGTGTTTTTGGTCACCGAGGTGCTGTTCTTTGGCGGGTTGTTTCTCAGTTATATCGTCTACCGTGCCAGTTACCCCGAGGCGTTTGCCAGCGGGAGCCATCACCTCGATGTCATGCTGGGAGCAGTCAATACCGCGGTCTTAATCGGCAGTAGCTTGACGATGGCCCTGGCGGTGCACGCGGCCCAGGAAGGGCGGCGGCGGGAGGTGGTGCTGTTTCTGTTGGGGACGCTCCTGTTGGGGGGGGTCTTTCTGGGGATCAAAGGGATCGAGTACGGGCATAAATTTGCCCAGGGGTTGGTCCCCGGTCCGTCGTTCGTGTTTCCTGCACCGCACGCCCGCCAGGTGCAGCTCTTCTTCGCTTTGTACTTTGCCATGACGGGGCTGCACGCGGCGCACATGGTGATCGGTATCGGCGTGTTGAGCGTCCTGACCGTCATGGCGTGGCGCGGGCACTTCTCGGCTGTCTATTATGCGCCGGTCGAGATCGCGGGCTTGTACTGGCATTTTGTGGATATCGTATGGATTTTTCTTTTCCCTCTGCTGTATCTGATCGGACGTCACTGATGTCGCAACACGTTATCCTCCCGCAACGATTGTACTTTCGCGTTTTTGCTGCCCTGCTGCTCTTGACGTTCGTCACGGTTGCCGTGGCCTATATCGATCTTGGACCGCTCAACAACCTGGTCGCTCTCTCGATCGCAGTGACGAAAACGGTCCTCGTCATCCTCTATTTCATGCACGTGCGCTACAGCAGTCAGTTGACCTGGGTCTTTGTGGGGGCTGGCTTCTTCTGGTTATTGCTGATGATCGCTCTGACCCTGAGCGACGTGTTCAGCCGTGGCTGGCTACCGCTTCCGCAAGGGTGGGAAGCGGCGCTCGGATGGGTGCCCTTCGCATAGAACCGACTGCGGTGCCGCCGGCGTCCTAGAGGATACGCTACACGTTCTCGGCCATCCCTGCGCGCAGAGGAGAGAGACCGAATTTCTCGCGCACCTTGGTCTCGATGGCGAAGGCGATGTCGGGATGTTCTTTCAAAAACTCTTTGGCGTTTTCCCGCCCTTGACCGATCCGTTCGCCGGCGAATGAATACCAGGCGCCGGATTTTTCGATGATCCCGTGATCGGCGCCCAGGTCGATCAGCTCCCCCTCTTTGGAGATGCCGCTGCCATACAGGATGTCGAACTCCGCTTCTTTGAAGGGCGGAGCGACTTTGTTCTTCACTACTTTCACTTTGGTGCGGCTCCCGATCACCTCTTCCCCCTGCTTCACCGCACCGGTGCGGCGGATATCGAGGCGTACCGAGGCGTAGAATTTGAGCGCATTGCCTCCTGTAGTGGTTTCTGGGTTGCCGAACATCACGCCGATCTTCATCCGCAACTGGTTGATGAAGATAACCACCGTGCGGCTCTTGCTGATCGCACCCGACAGCTTGCGCAGCGCCTGGGACATGAGCCGCGCCTGCAGCCCCATCTGGGGCTCGCCCATCTCCCCTTCGATTTCTGCCCGCGGGACAAGCGCTGCCACCGAATCGATGACGATCACGTCGATCGCACCGCTGCGCACCAGGGTCTCGGTAATCTCCAGCGCTTGTTCCCCGTTATCGGGCTGCGAGACGAGGAGATCCTCGACTCTGACTCCGAGTTTGTGCGCGTATCCCAGGTCGAGGGCATGCTCAGCATCGATGTAAGCAGCCGTGCCGCCGTCCCGTTGGGCTTGGGCGACGACCTGCAGTGCCATGGTGGTTTTGCCCGACGCCTCCGGACCGTAGATTTCGACGATGCGCCCGCGCGGCAGCCCGCCGACGCCCAACGCCAGGTCCAGGCCGAGCGAACCGGTCGAGATGACGGGGATATCATGCGCGATGGAATCTTCCCCGAGCCGCATGATCGACCCTTTGCCGAACTGTTTTTCGATCTGGCTCACCGCCAGCTCGAGAGCACGTTCACGGTCTTTCTCGCTAGCCATATGCTACTCCTTGCACCCGCTGCACGCGCACGGGGCGAGATCAGGGCTGGCACCTCCGCACTCTCTGCGTAGACGCTACCCCTCCCGGAGGGGAATGACTCCCAGAGCACTGTAGACAGCCCCCTCGGGCCGTAAGGTGCTCTGATAGAGCGTTACGTGGTCCACCGTGCTCTCGCCGAAATAGGCCTGCTCGTGTCGTTTCATGACGGCCAAGACCCGCTCCCACCCCCGCAGCGAGCGCACTCGTCCCAGCGTGAGATGCGGGGTAAATTCTCGCTCTTCCGGCGGAAAATCGAGCGCCATGAGGGCAGTGTCGACAGCTTCCCGCAGCGCCATCAGCCCTTCCCCGTCGATGCCGGCCCAGAGCACCCGGGGTTTTCGCAGGTTGGGAAAAGCACCCAACCCCTGCGCGCTCAGGCGCAGAGGCGGGTGAGACGCCAGGGCCTGGTGGAGTGCGTGCACGATCGGCTCGACCTGCTGCCGCGCGATGTCCCCGAGAAACTTGAGGGTCAGGTGTAAATTGTCAGCCCGTGTCCAGCGGATATCGCCTTTTGCCTCTTGCAGGGCAGACTGCACTTTCGCTATTTCTTCGATCACCGGTGCGGCCAGATTAATCGCGATAAAGGCGCGAATCAAGGGGAGTGCCTCGCCACTTATCTGCGAATGAAACCAGCCTCGGCGATAGGGAGGCCGAGGAGCGCGCGCCGCACCCAGTCCAGCGCTAGCTGCGAAAGCAGCGTTTTGATCCACTCCCGGTTGCCCCATAGTTGATAGCGGCGCGACACCAGCGTGCCGTCTGTCGCCAGCGCCAAGCAAGCGGTCCCCAGCGGCTTCTCTGGCGTGCCGCCTTCGGGACCGGCAATACCGGTGATGGCGATACCGATATCTGTCCCCAATCGTTCCCGCACGCCCACTGCCATCTCGCGCACCGTCTCCTCACTGACCGCCCCGTGCTGTCGGAGCGTGTCCGGCTTGACCCCGAGCAGGGCGGTTTTGGCGGTATCCGCGTAAGCGATAACGGTGCCGCGGAAATAGGCCGAGCTACCGGGGACATTAGTCAGCCGATGGCTCACCAAACCACCCGAGCAGGCCTCGGCCACGCCCAACGTTTTGCCTGCGGTTTTCAACAATCGCCCCACCACTTCTTCCATGGTGACGTCCCCCTCGCCGTACACAAAGGGGCCGATACGGGCGCGGATGCGCTCTGAGAGCTCGTCGAGCCGGGGGCCGACTTCGTGCGGCTTGCCACGCACGGTCACGCGCAGGGAGATCTGCGGGAAACTGGCGCGGAAGGCTAAGCGCCCCTCCTCTTCCTTCACTACGCCGGCGACCAATTCATCGAGGCCAGACTCGCTCACGCCGAAGGTCTGAAAGGTACGGGACAGAAAGACATCCCCTCCACCCCGCATCTCCCGCAGCCAGGGGAGCACCGTTTCTTCCATCATGGGTTTCATTTCCCGTGGAACGCCGGGCAGCACGACGAGGTGTTTGCGTCCGTGTGGGGTCTTGAGCTCTAGACGATAGCCCGGCGCCGTGCCGAGGTGGTTGGGAATGATCACCGCTCCGACAGGAAAGCGGGCCTGTTTGAGGTTGTTTTCCGGCATCGGCCGGTTGAGCGAGGCAAAGATGCGGCGGATCCGTTCGGCCACCTCTTCGGAAAAGAAGAGATCCACCCCGGCCACTTTGGCGACCAGCTCGGTGGTCAGATCGTCCGCTGTCGGACCGATCCCGCCAGTGGAGATGACCACGTCGGCTTGGGCGATGGCTTGTTGCCAGGCCCAGATAATGCGCTCCGCCACATCACCGACCGTGATCACGGCAACCACATCGATGCCCGCCTCGACCAGCTTATCGGCGATGTAGTTGGAGTTGGTATCCACGACCTTGCCGGTCGTGATTTCGTCCCCGGTGCTGAGAATGGCTGCCCGTTCGATCATACAAGAACCCTCACGAGGAGATTGGTATAAAGACCCGCACATACGTCATCGAGCACAACCCCGACACCCCCAGGCACCCGTTCGTCGCAATAACGGGCAGGCGGAGGCTTGAGGATATCAAAGAGGCGAAAGAGAAGAAAGGCGACGACCAGACGAGCGACACTCGGTTCGAGCCAGGCGACAGCGGTCACCATGCCGATCATCTCGTCGATGACGATCTTGCTGCTGTCATGTTCCCCCAGGTAACGATCGGCCTTGTCCGCTACCCAACAGGCACCACCGATGGCCAACACCAGCAGTCCACCCTGGAGGAGGGGGGAAACCGCTAGGGAGTGCGCGAAGAGGAACGCCAGGGGGAGCGCCACCAGCGACCCAGCGGTGCCTGGGGCGATGGGAGCGTACCCGCTATAGGCGCCGGTGGCAAGGAAAAGAATGACAGCGCGCATGGGGACTCACCTGGATGCGGGGAGCTTGAGGATGACCCTTCCACACCAAGACAGGCTGCTGGACCGACTCTCTTGAGGGCGACAGCAGAAACGCTTGCACTCTCCGCGGGGTCTCCTCTGCTCAGAGGCTATTCGCCAGCTGATCGCGAAAATCGGGGTGAGCGATGGCGATGAGCGCTTCGGCGCGAGCCCGCAGGTCCTTACCTTTGAGCCGGGCCACCCCGTATTCGGTGACGATGTAATCGGTGCAAAAGCGAGGGGTCGTCACGACTGCTCCAGGGGTCAGGCGCGGGACGATTTTCGAGTGTTTGCCATCTTCCGTGGTGGACGGCAGCGCAATGATCGACCGACCCCCTTCGGAGAGAGCCGCCGCCTCGATATAGTCCAGGCTCCCACCGACCCCGCTGATTTGCACCTCACCGATGGTTTCGCCGTTGCTTTGGCCGTGGAGATCGATCTCGACCGCGGAATTGATCGAGACGAAGCGGGGAAGCTTGGCTAAGAGCAGGATATTGTGCGTCACCTTGGAGGTGGCCATTTCTACCAATGGTGTCCGACCGCAGAAGTCGTATAATTCCTGGTTCCCTGCCAGCTCGCCGGTAATGATCTTCGGGGTGTGGCGCGTATGCTCGACGAAGTGGATCAGCCCCTGCGAGAGCATGCCGGAGTAGAGCTGGATGCCGACCTTTTCGGCCAGGCGATAGAGGACCATGTCGGGCACCGAGCCAACTCCGAGTTGGACCCAGGCATGGTCGGGGATGAGGTCGAGCACATAATCGACGATGCGCCGGTCACGCTCGGTCTGGTGGGGGGTGCGATACTCCCCGAGGGGCGCTGCCGATTCTACCGCCAGATGGATTTTTTCCACCGGTACCCGACTGTCACCGGCCGTGACGGGCATGTGGGGGTTGATCTCCGCGATCACCACGAACTCAGTGCCCACGCGCCGAAATGGGCTGTGAGGATCAGGATGCCGCGCCCTTAACGGATTGCTTGCCCATAGTGCTGCAGTCCCGCGTACTGCACGATTGCGACGATCTTCTCTCGATCGGCCTTGGGAAACTGACTGAATTCGGCGAGATGCCGGCCGAGCGTGTGGAAGAGGCGCCGGAGTAAAGCGCGGCGATGAGCGCGATCAAGATGGGGAAAG
>JANWXO010000135.1 GCA_025057295.1 Candidatus Binatia bacterium
TGGAACCCCTGCTCGATGCTGCCCATGCCCTCTCGCTGCAGTGTCGGCGCAACCTGGCGGTGCGGAAACTCACTCCCCAGGAGGAGCGCCAGCGGCTGCTCGAGGCGGCACAGCCACCGCCGGACCCTTTTCAGCGCATTCACAAGCGACAAGACTATACCCCGCCGGACCTGGAGAAGGTTCCTCTATCGCCGGAGGAAGACCTCTTGCTCTTCATCCGCGATCATAATCCCTACCTGAGTGAATGGGAGAAAGACTTGCTCACCATCGTGCACGAGGAGGCCCAGTACTTCATTCCGCAGATCGAGACCAAGATCATGAACGAAGGCTGGGCGAGTTACTGGCACCGCGAGATTCTCAACAGTCTACAGCTGCCACAGGCGTTACATCTGGAGTTTCTCGTGCGTCATAATCAGGTCGTCCGTCCCTTCCCCCGCGGCATTAATCCCTATCATTTAGGACTGAAGCTCTGGGAAGATATTAAGCGGCGCCATGACGACCCCACCCCAGAAGAGCGGGAGAAGTATGGCACACCGACAAAAACGGGCACGCAGGCTATCTTCGAAGCGCGTGAGGTTGATCGCGACGTCTCGTTTCTGCGCCGTTTCCTCACCGAAGAGCTCATGCGCGAGATGGATATGTTCCAGTATGAGCCCCGTGGTGAAGAATTAGTGATCACCAAAGTTTCGGATAAGGACGGCTGGCGGGAGGTCAAGGAGACACTGCTCAAAAATGTCGGTATGGGGACCGTCCCGGTGATTAAAATTGAAGACGCCGATTATACCCATAACCGTGTGTTGTATCTCAAGCACTACCATGATGGCCGTGATCTGCAGCTCGAATACGCAGAACGTACCTTGGCGTACCTGCATCAACTCTGGCGCCATGAGGTCATCTTGGAGACGGCGGTGAACGGCAAAAAAGCCTTGCTCTCCTACAGTGACAAAGGTTTTGCGACGAAACCTCTGAAGTGAATGCCGAGTGCGCCAGGGGGGCACCGGTGTCGCTCAGCGGGTGATACCTTCCGCACGTGCTCTGTCCCTCGGCAGGAGGAGCTGGTCTGAGAGTGCGCGACACACTCACCCCCGCACCGCGTGTGACGGAGTTACAGGCCGTGCTTCCTCCTTTTTCTCTCCGCGAAGCAGTGCTGGCCGATATCCCACAGATTCTCCGTCTGGCCCGCTTGCTTGGCTCGACCAATCTCCCCGTAGAAGCAGACGATCTCGCCGCGTTGATCCGACAGTCGAGCCGCTCCTTCCGCGGCCAGATAGAGGACTGGCGTGAGGGAGTCTACCTCTTTGTCCTCGACGAAGCTGCGAGCGGCCGTGTCGTCGGCACATCGATGCTGATCGCCAAGCATGGGACCCCTGAGGCGCCGCACTTCTACCTGGAAATGGCTACCGACCAGCGGTACTCGAAAACGCTGAAGAAGATGTTCCACCATACCTACCTGACCCTGCGGCGGTGCTTGGACGGACCGACCGAGGTGGGTGGACTGATCGTGGATCCTGCCTATCGTCGCCACCCTGCACAGGCTGGCAAACAATTATCGTTCATCCGTTTTCTCTACCTTGCGATGTATCCTGAGCGCTTCGAGCGAGCCGTGGTGGCAGAACTATTACCGCCTCTGACCGCAGAGCAGGAAAGCCTGTTTTGGGAATGTTACGGCAAGCGCGTGACCGGCCTCAGTTTTCGCGAAGCCGATCAGCTCAGTCGCAAAGACAAAGAGTTTATCGATGCGCTCTTTCCGCCGATCCCGATTTATACCTGTATGTTGCCGCTCGAGGTGCAGCAGCAGATCGGCAAAGTGAGTGCCGAAACCGAGGGCGCGGTGCGCCTCTTGGAGAAGATCGGGTTGCGCTTTCTTGGACAGGTTGATCCGTTTGATGCGGGGCCGTACTACGGCGCTGATGTCAAAGATATCGTGCTGGTTCAGCAGTATCGTCGCTATCAGCTTGTCCCTGACCACGAGGGGCAGGAAGGGAGAACGCGGGCAGAGCTGCTGATCGGATGGGATGGACCGACAGGGTTTCGCGGGACACGAATCAGCGCACGACCGGAAAACTCCCTCTTGTACTGTCCGCCCGCCGTGCTTGCTGCACTGGAACTGCCAGAAGGGACCGCGGTTGGGGCGGTACCCTTTCTCTAATATATGGCCCACACACGACTCGTACTCATGGGCGATCCGACCTACTTCTCCATTCGCGCGGGAGCAAATCCGCACACGCGGACCGTCTGGGGATGGCGGAAGAGAGTGGACCGCAACAAGGCCATTGCCCAGTGGCACGCGTTTGCTCGCGTGCTGGTCAGTTTTGGCGTGCGGGTGTTGGTTATCCCTCCTGACCCGGCCTTGACCGGGCTTGTCTATCCGGCGAACGCTGGATTTCTCTTCCCCCTTGATGCACCTTGTCCGATACCGAGCAAGACTTTTTATCTGGCGAACCTGCTCCCTGCACGAGCGGGAGAGCAGGCGGTGTATCAGCGGTTTCTCGAACAGTGCGGTTTCCACACCGCCCATCTGCGCTCTCGCTTCGAGGGTGAGGCCGATTTTTTCCCGGTCGGCCAGCGGTACGTGTTTACCTACGGCCGGCTGGAGACTCAGCGTTTTCGCCTGCGATGGGGCATTCCTCCATACGAGCGGGTCTACGGCTTTCGCTCAGAGTTCGGAGCACTCGCCGAACTCCAGCGCGTTGCGGCTGGCACGGAGATCGTGCCGCTGGAATTGTGCAATGAAGCCTACTACCACGGCGACACCGCGCTGTGCGCGTTCGGCCCTGAGCGGCGCTTCTTGCTCGCCTATCTTGACGCGTTGGTGCCAGCGGCAGCTGAACGTCTCCGCGCGCTCCTGGGAGACAATCTCATTCCCCTCACGCCAGCAGATGCCGCACTGTATGCTGCCAACTCCTTCGCGCTCGCCCGCGACACGGACTACTTCTTATTCATGCCCGCCGGAGTCAGCGAGACCTTGCAAGCCCAGATACGGGAACGGGGAGTCGAACCGGTGACTATTGAAGTATCGGAGTTTTTGCGCAAAGGAGGGGGGGCGGTCAAGTGTATGATCGGAGATCTGGGGCCGGATGACGAAACAGGGTTAACTCCCGCACAACAAGCGTTTCGCCACGCCCGTGACTACCGTGCCCTCTTCTCTCCCCTACAAGAGCGTCTATGATAGGCACTGCACGAGGAGGCTGCCATGCCCATCTACGAATACCGCTGCAACAGCTGCAACAAGAGAGTTTCGGTCCTCACCTTACGCATCAGTGAGGCGGTCGATCCTGTCTGTGACCGCTGCGGCAGCCGGGATTTATCTCGTTTGCTGTCCCGCTTTGCCACCATCAAATCCGACGAAGCGCGGCTCGATGCACTGGCCGATCCGAGCAATTTCTCTGGCTTCGATGAGAACGACCCGAAAAGTATGGCCCGCTGGATGCGCAAGATGGGGAAGGAGTTGGGGGAGGAGTTCAGCGGCGAGGAGTTCGATCAGATGCTCGAAGAGATGGAAGCGGGGAAGCTGCCGGACGATGCTGAGGGGATGGGCGGTGATGACCTGGACGGGAACAGTAACGATCTCGACTCCTAACGGCCTGCCCTCGTCCGGCAGGCGGGGGTGTGTGCGGCGCACCTCTGAAGGATGGGTTAGGCGGTTTTGCTCTGCGAGGGTAACTCAGGTTCGAGGAGCACGACTGCCTCGGCCATCATCCCTTCTTCGCGTCCGACAAAACCCAGTTTTTCTCCGGTCGTCGCTTTGATATTGACTGCCGAAAGGTTCACTGCCAGCACTGCTGCCAGTCGCTGTTGCATCGCTTCGCGATAAGGGGTCAATTTTGGCCGCTCGGCGAGGATCGTCACATCGGCGTTGCTGACGCGGAATCCGCGTGCTTTGACTCGTTCCATCACCCGACGCAACAGCTCGATGCTGGAGGCGTCTTTGTAGCGTGGGTCTGAGTCAGGAAAATGACGGCCAATGTCTCCCTCGCCGATAGCACCGAGCAGTGCGTTGCTGAGCGCGTGACAAACGACGTCCGCATCCGAGTGCCCCAGTAAGCCCTTTTCCCAGGGAATCTCTACCCCACCGAGAATCAATTTCCGTCCGGGTTCAAGCCGGTGAATATCGACCCCATGACCGATGCGAAAGCTCATAGTGTGACTCTCAACCCTTTCTGCCGTATGCTGCTAGGCAATCACGAACCTTGCGTACGTATGACGGCGTTCCTGCTGCTCTAACACAGCCCAACCCGAGAGATCAACGTGAGCGATAACCGGGCGAGCGGGATTATATAGTGTGGGAGGTGCTAAGTGCCCCTTGGCTTCCTCGGGGCGGTGACATGTCATATGCGAGTAATGTTGGGAACTCTGTTCGGCTTGCTATTGTGTCTGCCGCTGGCCGTGCAGGCAGGAGGGCCGATGGTGTACGCGGTCGATCCGAGCCGCAGTGAGCTGGTCGTGCAGCTCTTCAAGGCTGGTATCGGTGCGGTATTGGCTCATGACCATGTCGTGCGTGCGACGGCGTATACCGGCTCTATCGAGGGGGATCCGGGCGATCCAACCACTGCCGTGATCGTCCTCGAGGTCCAGGTCGCGTCCTTGCAGGCGGATGAACCCGAGATCCGCCAGAAATACGGGCTCGCCGCGTCGCTGAGTGAAGCGGACCGACGCGCCGTACAAGCGACCATGCTGTCGGCACGCCAGCTCGATGTCCAGCGGTACCCGCTCATACGATTTCGTTCCACGCGGGTGACACCACAAGGAACAGGGAAGTACGTGGTCACAGGAGAGCTGACGATCCGGGGGATAACGCAGCCCGTGTCGTTTCCGGTTCAGGTTGAGCTGCGGAATGGGGTCTTGCGAGGCTGGGGGTCGCTGCGCTTCTTGCAGAGCAGTTTCGGCTACGCACCCTACAGCGCCTTTCTCGGAGCCGTGCAAAACCAAGACGAGGTGCTTCTGCATTTTGATGTCACTGCCGTACCAGCTCCACGGCAAGAGAACGCCGCACCCCACTCTTTTGAGGGGAGAGGGTGAGAGAAGCGTATCACGGGCGTGGTGAGAGGTGCTCTTAGTGCCGCACGTGTTTCCGGGACTGCTCGACATAGCGCTGCAGCAGCAGGCGCATCGTGTCTGCCGGTTGGATGCCGGTCAGAGGGAACTCCCCCAACAGAAAAGTGGGATACCCAATCACGCCAAAGGTTGCTGCCTCGGCTTCCGTTGCCTGGACACGGGCGGTAAACATGCCGGTTGTCAGCGCGTGTTCGAGGGCAGTGGATGACAATCCCGCGCTTTCCGCCACCCGAAGTAAGGTCGGGAGATCGCCGATATCTTTCCCCTCTTCGAAGACAGCCGCGAACACTGCGTCGTGATAGGCTGAAAACTGCCCCTGGTCTTTGGCGAACTCTGCCCCTTCTAGCGCGTAGGCCGAATCTATCCAGCGCGGTGGGATCCGCAGGGCGATCCCGGTCTCCCGCGCGACGCGCAGGATCTTTCCTCTCGCCTCTTCACCGATCACCTCTCCGTTCCTCCACCCTGGGTGTCGGCGTGAAATCTGCACCCCTTTCCACAACAGTTCCACGTCTAGCTGCCCGGTGAGCTGTTCCATGACTTTCTTGGCGATGTAACACAAGGACGAGGCATAATCGTAGTAGACCGGGATGACGGTACTAGGCATAGCGGCGAACCTCGATGGTGGGAGGTAGCGAATCGTACGCTGCGTTGCAAGGGTGAGGGTGGTACATTATAACAAGACCCACAGAGGAGGGTACCATGCGAGTGATCGAAGTGCTCAACCCGACAGCCGAAGTGCGCGCACCACAGATCCCTCTTGCCCCGCGTGTGTCTGACCTGCGAGGCAAAACGATCGGCTTTCTCAATAATCGCAAGGCGAATGCCGGGCTGCTGCTGGAGTCCCTCCAAGCCTGTTTGCGCCACCGCTGGGGTGAATTCGCTGTGGTGGTCGGTGAGAAAAACGCGGCGATGGCAGCACCGGAGGCGGTGCTGACTCGTCTCTCGCAGTGTGACGCGGTGGTGACTGCCATCGGCGATTGAGGGTCGTGCACGTCGTGGAGTATCCACGACACCGTCGAATTAGAGAAACGGGGGGTGCCGACTGTGGTCATCTGCAGCGACGAATTCGCTCCCCTTGGCCGGGCGGAGTCACGTGCGCTCGGGATCCCGGGTTTGCCGATCGCGGTGATCCCTCATCCCTTAGCCGGAAACAGACCTGAGGAAGTACAGTGCAAGGCGACAGCGGTTGCTGATGAGGTAGTGGCCATTTTAACGAGACCGGCTGAGCAGCTGGTGGAGGAGTACCGAAACCGCTTCTTACGGCCGGCAGAGAAATACCCTCGCAGAGAAGCGTCGGCGTAGCCGGGAGCTGTCCTCACGTGGCCGCCAGCTCTGCAGTGAGTCACCATGACTGCGTCGGTAGGGGACTTGTATGGAGCTCCGTTCCGAAAAGATCTCTCTCTCCGATTCCCTGGAGACCATCAACGACTGGTTCTACGATCAGGGGTGGACTGATGGTTTGCCCATCATCCCGCCTACGCCCGAGCGCGTAGAAAAGTTCCTCGCCTGGACCGATCGGGACCCGCAAGATGAACTGGGGCCGATGCCTCCCAAGTATGGCATCGCGACGGTCGAGAAGCTCGCCATCAACGCGGTCATGGCTGGCTGCCTGCCCGAGTATTTCCCCGTCGTGATCACGGCGGTTGAGGCGATGCTCGACGCACGCTTCAACCTTTACGCTGTGCAGAGCACGACTCATCCGTGCACGCCTTTCCTGATCCTCAACGGTCCGCTCGCGCGCGAACTGGGGGTGAACGCGCGCTACAATGCGTTCGGGCCGGGATGGCGTCCCAATGCAACCATCGGCCGTGCCATCCGTCTGATTCTGCTCAACATCGGTGGTGGGATGCCGGGGGTACTCGACCGCGCGACCCAGGGCCAGCCTGCGAAATATTCATACTGTGTCGCCGAAAACGAGACCGAAAACCCCTGGATGCCACTCCACGTGGAGCGTGGGTTCCCGGCCGAGGTGAGCACGGTCACCCTGTGTGGGGCTGAAGGGCCGCACAATATCAACGACCACGTCAGCACCGCCGCATCGGGTATTCTGCTGACCATCGCGACCACGATGGCTGGGATGGGGTCGAACAACGCCTATGCACTGGGCGAACCCATCCTCGCGCTCGGGCCTGAACACGCCGCCATCCTAGCCCGAGACGGGTTGAGCAAAGACGACATCCGCGCCTACATTTTTGCTCACGCGCGGGTCCCGCGACCGACGTGGGAGAAGGGGGGAATGTTTGGTATGGGGTTCACTCCCGATGACCTCTTCCCGGGCGAGGCGGCAATCCCGCTGACGAGGCGACCAGAGGACCTGATGGTGATCGTGGTCGGTGGTCCTGGGCGGCATTCATGTTGGATACCGACGTTCGGAGCCATGACACGCTCAGTGACACGGGCTATTGCCCGCAAAGATGGGACCCCGGCGAAGTCGATCCAAGAGTTTCGCCGCTAATGGTTCCTCCAGCAGCTCTCCCAGGGAAGAAGGACCGGGTGCGCACCGTTGCCGTTGAAGTGAGCGAGAGGCTGCCGGAGCGTACGGGTTGTCCAGAATAAAGAGACGAACGGCCCTATTGCATGACCACTACGCTGCGAGCGACTTCGCCCTTTTCGAGCGCTGTCATCGCGTCGTTGACCTCGTCGAGCGAGTAGGTGCGGGTCACGAGCTCATCGAGTTTGAGTCTCTTTTTCATGTACAGATCGATCAGTTTGGGCATGTCCACCCGTGGCCGCGCAGAACCGTAGACAGACCCCCGGAGGACTTTTTCGGTCAGCAAACTCGACGCAGGGATCGTAACGGTATCTTCGCGTGACGGTGCGCCCACGACAACAGTCGTTCCTCCTTGACGCGCACATGCATATGCTTGCTCGATGGTTTTGCCGAGCCCGATCACCTCGAACGCATAGTCTGCGCCACGCCCGTCGGTCAGGCTGCGCACGGTCTTCACTACATCCTGGCGGCTGGGGTTGATCGTGTGGGTTGCGCCGAACTGTTTCGCGTATTCGAGTTTATTGTCCATCAAGTCTACCGCAATAATCGTTGCCGCCCCGGCCAGTACGCACCCTTGGATGACATTGAGGCCGACCCCGCCACAGCCGATGACTACCGCGCTGCTGCCGGGTTCGACCTTGGCAGTGTTGATCGCCGCGCCGACCCCAGTCATGACCCCACAGCCGACGAGGCAGGCTTTATCCAGCGGGACGTCGTCGGGAATTTTGATACAGGATGTTTCTGCTACCACGGCGTACTGGGCAAAGCTCGACAGCCCCGCCATGTGGTGAATCGGCTTCCCGTTCTTTTTCAGCCGGCAGGTGCCGTCCAGCAGAGTCCCTTTGCCCATCGTGAGACGCATGTTGTCGCACAGCACCGGGCGACCGATGGCACAGTAGTAGCAATGGCCGCAGTAGGGGGCGAAGGACAAC
>JANWXO010000136.1 GCA_025057295.1 Candidatus Binatia bacterium
CGCCGTGGCGGGGGTGGAGGAGGTCATAATAGTCAAAGTCGGTCCCGTCGTCGAAAGTGATCGCGATCACACGAGACGAGGGGAGCGTGCTGCGGTGTCCCAGCAGCCAGTCCACAACCCACTGCAGAGGAATCACCTGATAGCCATGCGCATGGATCGTGCGTAAATCCTGATAGAGCGCTACATGGTCATTGGTGCCGTAGGTGTTACCGCAGATGTTCTGGGAATGGTACGTCAAGACTGGAATTTTTACCGCCGATCCTGAGCCCATGAGCCCTAGAATGTAGCACTTTTCTTGGGAGCTGGCCAGATATCCTGGCTCCTTGACAAGGGCCTGGGGCTGTTGAACCGTGTCCGCCATGCGTATCGCCGCCATTACAGACGAAATCTCGCAAGACCTCACCGTTGCTGCCGCCTTGGTGAAAGAGTTCGACGGCGAGGGGCTGGAGATTCGCTCGGTCTGGGAGAAGGGACCGCACGAGCTCGCGGCTGACGATGTCGAGCGGATCAAGCGGATCGCCGATGACTACGGCCTGCGGATCTGCGGGATCGCGTCCCCGTTCTACAAGTGCACCTTTGGCGATCCGGACGCGGAGCGACACCATCTCGATCTCTTGCGCCGTTGCATTGCCGTCGCCCATGCGCTCGACACCCGTCTGATCCGCGTATTCACCTTCTGGCGCCAACCAGGAGAGCCGCCCTGGGAACAGATCGTGGAGCGGTTCCACGCGCCGTTGCGCCTCGCGGAGCGCGAAGACGTCGTGCTCGGTGTGGAGAACGACCCCAGCACGATGGGTGCAACGGCGCGGCAGGTCGCACGGTTCCTCACTCTCGCCAACCATCCCCGCCTGCGCGCGGTGTGGGATCCGGGCAACGAGCTGTGGGCAGGGGAGCCACGCGCGGCATTTCCGGAGGGCTACGAGCTGCTCAAGCCGTGGATCGTGCACGTGCAGCTCAAAGACCTCAAACGCACTCCTGCCGGCACAGTCGAGGCGGTCAGGTTTGGGACAGGCGAGATCGATTATGTGAGCCAGCTACGGGCGCTGAAGGCCGACGGCTATAGTGGGTTCCTGTCGTTGGAGACCCACTGGCGCGTCCGTCACACGATCCCTGCAGAGCTGCTGCACCGCCCGCAGGGCAGCGCGTTTTCTTTTGGTGGAGAAGAAGCAACACGGCTGTGTTTGCAGAATCTGCGGGAATTGCTGGCGCGGATTTAGCGCAGAGCTTCAGGAAACCGGAACGCAGAGAGTCGGAGGATGTCGGGGGGCTTTACGCGGCGAGCAGCTTGAGCTTGTTCTTGGCGCTCTTGCCGACGGTGGTGCGCGGATACTGGCGGGCGAGAAACCCGAGAATCTCCTCCCCCAGCGGACGCTCCTCTGCCATGCCTTCCACAAAGCGAAAGCCGATGTAAAAGAGATCCTCGGGCGCCAGCGCTGGGTCTTTTTTCAGCGCCTCGAAGAGCGGAAAGGCCGAGGAACGGTATATGTCGGCGAGCAAGTCGAGAGCCGGCTCGGGGCGCCGGGCTGTCGGCGCGAGTTCGTGCGGATGCAGCTTCAACTGCACGACGGCGAGCGCAAATTTCTCTTCGGCGTTGAAAGTCGGGAATTCTGCGAGGGGACTCAAGAATCTGACTGCCTCATGGTACTTCTTCGCGTTCTTGAGTTGGGCGCCGCGACCGGCGAGCTGGGCGTAGGCATACGCAGGGTCAGCGTGTTTGAGAAAATACAGGTACGCCCCTTGGATACGGTCTTGCGCGGCGAGGGCGGTCTGGAGACGTTGCCAGACCTCGTCTAAGATGTCCCGCCGCCACTTCCCTTCGTACGTCGCCAGGATCTCGGCGATCGCCCAGGCCCTGCTCGCGTCGTCACAGGAGAGGAATGCTTTGAGCAGCGCGCTGCGCGCCGCCGGAATCTTGCGGAGCGAGCGGGCTGCGGCCTCGCGTCGCATCCGGTCCGGGTCCCTGAGTTCCTGGATCAGGGTCCGCACCACGGCCGGCGAGCTGAACTCGCCCATTTTCCTGAGAGCGAATTTTTGCACCGCGAGATGAGGGCTCTCCAACAAGCGGGCGAGGACCGGCTGGTATGCTTCTGACCAGGTGCGGGATTCGAGCAGTTCCAGCGTCAGGCGGGTGAGGTCGGAAAATTCCGGCTCTTCCAAGATGGCGAGCAGTCGGTCCAATTCGTCCTTGCGCAGCTCCTGGCCGCTGAGACAATGGAGGAGGGCGACGAGGGCGTGAAACCGCAGGGCGTGATGGTGGTCGGCGGCGACGAAGCCGAAGAGCCACTTCCGCGCCTGCGGTCGGCCGCACTGTCCCAGTAGCCGAATGGCGGACACGACCGCGGTACGCGGCGTATGCTCGTCCACAGCAGCGGCAAACGCTTCCACTTCGCCGTACAGTTCGTCCTGCTCGTGTGCCGGCATCTCGCGCAGGGTGGTCGCGACAAGGTCACAAACGGTTTTATTCAGCTCGACATCCCCGCGTGCGAGCAGTTGCAGCACCCCTTTCCACGCTGCCTTCCCGCGGACGGCACACAGGACCTTCGCTACACCCAATTGCCCCAGCGGAGGGGCGGAGGAGGCGTGGTGCAATAGTGGGCGCACCACCGCTTGGCCGAAACCCGCCAGGAGACGGATCACGCGCGCTCGCACGTCTTCGTCGCTGTCCGCGAGCAGGGGAAGCAGGAACGGGATAGCGCTCTTCGGTCGGGCATCTTCAAAGTACCGCAACGCATAGTCTTTCAGCACCACGTTGCTCTGTTCCAGCGCCGCACCCGCCGCTTCGGTGACTCTGTCGTCCTGCAGCTTCAGGGAACCTAGTACGAGCAAGGCGGCACAGCGGCGCTCAACGGTCCCCTCACGGGCAAGGGTGAGCAGCCCGTGCAAGGTAGGATCTCTTGTTCCATTCGGACGCTTCCCGGCCATACCGTCCGTATTCCTCCGCGCGGTTTGCTGCAGGCCTGAGGCTGACGTTGGACATAGCCGAGGGATCCGATCGGCTCAACTCCCCTCGCGAGCGCACGCTGAGCAGGGACCTGCTCTCCTTCGCAGCGTGGAGGCAACCGCTACTTGTGTGCGCCACTGACCTTGAGGAGAGTCCCATCGCCGAACTCGCAATACACGGCTACCCGTTCCTCCGGAGCAAGAAGAGGAAAGCTGAGCGTCGCCGGCTGCATCTCGGCGTAAAACCGCTCGGCCTGTTCACAGAGTGCGACAAAAGTGTCGAGTTCGGCCTGATAGGTCTGGAGAGGAACGCCGAGCTGACGCAGCCGAAAGAGCTCATCGTCCTCTTGCCGGATCTGCCGCCACAGGTCAGGGGCATGCTCGGCCAGCCATTGATCGATGACCGGGAAATGCTCGGCTAGCGGAAAGGTAGCGGTTTCGTAGCACTTCTGCAGCACCTGCACCGGAGGCGTGGGCTCAGCCCGCCGAGCGCGCCCGCCTGTTTCCTGCTGCAGCAGCACGTTGGCACTCATGTGTATTGTATGAAACGAATTTCCTCCGGAGACAAGGGCAGGAGCGAAAAAAAAGCGAAAAATTTTGCCGGGCGCTCAGCCTGAGGACAAGCAGCAGCTCGCGCTTCCCTCCGACCGGTCAGACCAGGGATTCACCACTCTCCGGTCAGCGGCGGCATGCCGGTGTGGGCGGTCAGTCCGCCGTCCACCAAATAGGCGGCACCGGTGACGAACGGCGCTTCATCCGAGGCCAGGAACAGCACTACCCGCGCGACTTCCTCTGGCTTGCCAAAGCGCCCAACAGGATGGGCGTTCTGGAGGCGTTGCTTCTGCTGTTGCCGCTCTGCCGCCGTCAGTTGCCGCGGCGGAGTGGAGGAAGGGGCGACCGTAATATGTGCCAAATTTGCCTCCCGCTCCCCGAACATGGCCAGGAGGGGAGGGGTAGCAATGACAGCCGGGCACACACAGTTCACGCGGATGTTGTAGCGAGCATATTCAATGGCGACCGTCCGCGTGAAATTGATTACCCCTGCCTTGGCAGCATTATAGGCGGACAGTCCGTAGTCCCCGCTCAGCCCGGAGACCGAAGCAGTGTTGACGATGGCGCCGCCGCCCTGCTGCATCATCACCGGCAGGGCAAACTTGGTCGCGAGAAACGTCGCGGTAAGATTCACGGCAATCGTGCGATTCCAGCCCTCGATGGTGAGATCGGCGACCCGACCGATTTCGATGGCGGTGGCGTTATTATGCAGAATGTCGAGGCGACCGAAGGTATCGACCGCATAGCGGATCATCGCTTCGGCATCGCGGGGGTCGGCCACGTCGGCACGCAGCGCGACGGCGTGGCCACCCTGCTCCTGGATCGCACGGGCAACCCGCTGGGCATTCTCCTCGTGAATGTCCACAACGACAACTTTCGCCCCTTCCGCGGCGAAGGCCCGCAACGTGGCCTCCCCGATGCCGGACCCGCCTCCGGTCACGAGCGCGACTTTGCCAACGAAACGATTGGACATACGCGCAGCTCCCTATTTGCCTTTGCGCAGAATCTCTATCAGCTCAAACCGTTGGGCCGCAATCGGTACATTGTAGACCATCGTATCGCCAGCGTTAAAGAGCGTAGCACGGTTGTGCGCGTAATTGATCCACGCCGCGCCAACCAGCACCGGCAGTCCGCTCCCGTTGCTGCCCGGATGAAAAGCGGGGTGGGCATACGCGGGAATAGTGAGCCGCATGAAGATCCCCTCACGATCATAGGTGAGGATCAGCAACGGCGTATAGGTCTGCTGATCGAGCAGAAAGATCCGTTTGCCGAAGGGGTGCGAATACTTGGGCGTGCATGCCAACGGCAACACATAGCGCAACTCCCACGGCACGTGCGGATACCAGTCGTTTCTTCCGCCGTAGCGGAGTTCCGTGGTCTGCAGAAAACCCGGTACGAGCATGAGTCGGGCGCCGAGGAATTGCCATTCGTAGTTGTGCAAATAGCCCTGAAAGAAAAACGGCGGCTGCTCTTCCTGTAGCATTTCGTAGTAGCCCCCGATCGGGGAAAGATAGTTCACATAGTCCTTGCGGGTGCGACGATTTTGCGGGGAGTAGCGCCACTGTTCGGTCGCGCGGTGGTCATCGCTATAAAAGATGCGGATATTGAGGATCCCTTCTTGGTCGGAAGGGGCAAGCAGCTCGAACGAGTTCTTGAACCAGATGCCCCGCTCCTGCCACTGGGGATCGTTGTCTGCAGGGTTTGGGCGATACATGCCGAAGCGCACGCGCATGTGACCCCTGTTGCGATGCTCCACTCCACCCGAGCCGTTAATCTGGCGAGGAGCTGGACGCAGCTCGAAGCTGTCACCGAGGTCACGGTAGCGGAGGTTCCAGGCGAGTTTTACCCCGGCCTGGGGATCAGCCGGGTCGAGCAGGGGAAAAGGCACTCCACCCTGGTAATGCACGAGCGTCCCGCCGTTGAGCGCAACACCGGCAGCATGCCGCAGGGTCGCTTCGAGGTACGCCTGGCGCGGAGGGAGATCGGTCGTCTCTTGGACGGTGACGGAAAATTCACCCGTGCTGAGCAGTTGCAAGACCTCGGCCGGGAGCACCTCGCGGGCGAGCTGGGCATTCTCAGGCGTGAGCGTCACACCCGGTTCGAGCCCAGGGAGACGCGGTGTCCCCTGACGGTAGGGATGCAATTGCGCGACAATCTCGCTTTCATCCGCCCCTCCGGGCACGGCTGTCAGACACAGGCAGATACACACCCACATGCCCTTCGCCACCAGGGCTTTCCATTGCAAAAAGCGACACCCTTCCATTGCGACGCAGATCCTCCTTTGACGGTTGCGGGGAAAGCATGGTATCAGGGAACGATAGCATGTGCGCGCGGATAGGGAACCCAGGTAGGGGAGAACCATGAGGCGGCTCTTACTGAGCCTGCTGCTCGCTGTCACGGGAGGAACAGCGAGCGTGGCGCACGCAGGAGAGACCTTCGACCCAGAGATCGATGCCGCGTTGAAAACGGCATCTTACCTGTACATCGCAACCAAGCGGTTAAACGGGGAATGGAGCACGGTGGCCCCCGTGTGGTTCATGTACGACGGGGAGGCTCTGTACTTTACCACCTCCCCCACCAGCCACAAGGCTCATCGCATCCATCGTGGGAGCCCAGTCCGGGTGTGGGTCGGTAGCAAAGACGGTCCTGTCTTCGAAGGTCAGGCGCAATTCATTCGCGGGAATCCGGACCTGGTCAAGCGCATGGCCGAGGTCTACCGCCAGAAATACTGGCTCGCCTGGCTGGGATTCTTCGTCCCCCGCCCACGACAGGTCGGCGCAGGCAAGATTGTCGTCGTGAAAGTCACCCCCCTCACCGTGTCTATCGAGGAATAGCCAATCGGTGGCGAAGCGTCTCACATACGGTGATCTTCTTTGCACTAGGGGCGTTGACGCCCTTCCTGCTGCCACCTGGCGAGAAGCTCGAGTGCGGCTGCCGGGGCGAGGCCAGCACGGGCCACGAGCCAACACGCGACAGGCGCGGCGGTACGCTCCGACGCATGGGCTGCTTCAGCGGCGAGCCGCAAGAGATCTGTCGTCTCTTCCTCGGTCGGTGGGGGGACTCCCAACAGCGTAGCAAAACCAGCGATCCATTCTTTTGCGGTCATCTTTCTCCCTTCCACTCCAAACAGTGCATGGTCCACACCGGTATACCGCTGTTTACGGCAGAGAGCAAAGTACGGTACGATGCCGCGACAGGAAAAAGAGAGCCATGCGGTCGATGAAAAGCTTCGAGGTGTTGCGGGCTGCGTTAGAGAGAGACCAGTCGTCCAGAGACTCCCTCGCTAATAGGCCCCGTCACGCTGCGGTGTGTATCTTGGTTGCAGACACTCCGCCAACTCCTCATCTCTGTTTCATCCGCCGCGCGCGCTGGGAGGGAGATCCGTGGTCAGAGCATATCGCTTTCCCCGGGGGCTCGCGCGTGGGCGACGAGACGGCTGAGCAAACCGTCCGCCGCGAAGTGCAGGAAGAGGTCGGTCTCTCGCTGGAAGACGAGAGAGAATTAGTCCCTCTCCCCCAGCTCCGCATCCGGCTGGCTGGAAGAGAACAACTGCTCCTGCTCGACTCCTTTGTCTGCCACCTGCCCGGCCCACTGCCTCCCCTTCGGTGTGGCCCGGAGGTCGCTGCCGCATTCTGGACTCCGGTGACCGCACTGTGGAACATGCAGAATCTCGATTCCCTCCTGTTAAACGACGGCGGAGACGTCCTTGTATACCCCGCCCTGCGCCTGCCACAGGGGATGGTGTTTGGTATTACCTTGCGCGTTCTCACGCTGCTGTCGGACCAACTCGGAATGCCGCTCTTCCACCTCGAAGAACTCCCCCTGCTCCGCCGCGATAAAAGGCGGTAAGCACCCATCGGTGACACAGCTCGCTATTGTCTCCTGGCGCGTCGGTGGAACAAAGGCTGCAGCAGCCCACGACGCATACCACAGCCTCACACCCCGAGCTGCTGACGCATCCGTTCCCACCAAGCATGCAGCGCCGGGGCGGCGTCGAAGAGCGGTTCGTTACTCACAGTCGTCACCCACTTCAAAGTGCCGAACAAACAGATATCCGCATAGGTGAACAGGCCAAAAAAATAGTCCTGCCCAGAGATGGTGGCGTTGAGCTGGGCGAGCACGGTCCGCAGCGCAGGACGAAACTCCGCCCGCTTGGCGGCGACCTGTTCCAAAGTCATCCCCAGACGCGCTTCCCGCGTGGTGCGGAAATAGTCGCGATCGGCAGGATCGACATGGGCGAAGACATCGGGAACGACCACGGGGAACAGCGCCGGGTGCACCGTATTGTCCACGTAGAGGCTAAAAAACCGGCACGCCTCCTTGATGCCGATCCCAGGGAAGATACTCGGTTCGGGGTATTTCCTTTCACAGTACTCGGCAATAGCCCAGGAATCGGCGACCACCGTGCCGTTCTCCCTGATCACCGGCACCCGCTCTTGACCAGAGAACGCGATCTTGTCTTTTTCGGTGAAGCGGACCGGGATCGTGGTGTACGGGATGTTTTTGTACCGCAGCACGGCTTTTGCCCGCCAGCAAAAGGGGCTGAAACGGAGATCGTTGGCCCCGACCAGATCATACAGTTCGACCATGAGCAGCCTCCTGTCGTCGGCGCGTATGTCCCTGGCGTACCACTCGCGTTTTGTCGGGTCAATCCGCAAGAGCACCGCCGCGCACCCGTGCGGGGCAGCAGGCGGACAATCGGCAGGCCCGCACTCTCGATGGGATCCTTTGTGTCGACCGGGTGCTGCTCCTGAGCAGCGGATTGCGCCGACGAGAGCGAGCCGTACTCGACCGCATCCGCTGCTACGTTGCCACCAACCCCCTGTCCTGGTATTCGGACCCCGAAACGCCGGGCGAGCAGCGACAGCAAGGCCGCTGCCGTGGCAGGACGCACCCA
>JANWXO010000137.1 GCA_025057295.1 Candidatus Binatia bacterium
CGCCAAATGATCCGCTATTCGTTAGCTCCTCGAGGATATTCACCTCATGAAATTAGGTTCGCACGATGCAGAACTGGACAGCGTCGATCTCCATATTCTGGCGCTGTTGCAGGAGAATTGTAAACTGCCGCTGGTCAAGATCGGTGAGCGGGTGGGTTTGTCTGCCCCCTCCGTGATCGAGCGCATCAAAAAACTAGAGGAGAGCGGCGTGATCCGCGGCTACACAGCGGTTTTGGATGCGCGCAAGCTGGGGAAGGACATCACGGCGTTCATCGGGGTCTCGATCAACCATCCCCGCTCGATCAGTCAGTTCGAGAAGGAAATCGACCGCATCGAGGACGTGCAGGAGTGTCACCACGTGACCGGCGAACACACTTTGCTGCTCAAGGTCAAGGTGGATAACACGGCTGCACTGGAAAAACTGATCCGCAAGATCCGTTCGATCGAGGGGGTCGCACGTACCGAAACGTCCGTCGTCTTATCGACCTACACCGAAGGGCTGTGGGTGGCCTTGCGGCAAGAGCAACCACCTACCTCCGAGGCACGACAAAAAGGCCCCCACGAGCCCGTCGTGCCCCTGAAAATCAAGCGAGGAGGCAGTTGAGGAGGAGGGGGGAGGAACGCTGCAATCCACATACACCATACAAGAGAAAGACCTGTGCCGAGTAGAAGGGGGAGCAGTATGACACAGCCAGGTTTCCCGCCCAAACAAGGACTGTACGATCCTCGGTTCGAGCACGACGCGTGCGGTGTCGGGTTTGTCGTCAACATCAAAGGCGAGAAATCGCACCAGATCGTGGAGCAGGCACTCACGGTGCTCGAGAACCTGGATCACCGGGGGGCGTGCGGCTGTGAAGACAATACCGGCGATGGTGCCGGCATGTTGCTGCAAATTCCCCATGATTTTTTCCGCCACGTGTGTAGTGGTTTAGGCATTCAGCTGCCTCAGCCCAAACAGTACGGTGTCGGGATGCTTTTTCTCCCCCCCGATCGCGAGCAACGCCACCGTTTCGAGCGCATGTTTGAGGAAATCGTTACCCGCGAGGGTCAGCGGGTTCTGGGCTGGCGCAGTGTCCCTACTGATAACTTCTACCTGGGGGAGACCGCAAAGTCGTGCGAACCGGTGATCCGGCAGGTGTTCATCGGCCGCAACCCGGCAATTCAGGACGACCTCGCGTTCGAGCGCAAGCTCTACGTCATCCGCCGGCAGGCGACGAATGCGATGCGGTACGGTGGCCTGCCCGGCGGGCAGTATTTCTACATTCCCAGTCTGTCCTACAAGACAATCGTCTACAAAGGGATGCTCACCCCCCGGCAGCTGAGCACCTATTATCCAGATTTGACCGATCCTCTCGTGGAGACAGCAATCGCTCTCGTGCACTCCCGCTTTAGCACCAACACGTTTCCCAGTTGGGAACGGGCACACCCGTACCGGTACCTGATCCACACCGGCGAGATCAACACCCTGCGCGGCAACGAAAACTGGATGCACGCCCGGCAAGCGATGCTCGCGTCGGAACTGTTCGGCGACGATCTGAAGAAAATTTTCCCCATCATCTTGGAAGACGGTAGCGACTCCGCCAAGTTCGACAATTGTCTGGAATTTCTCGTCCTCAGCGGCCGCTCATTGCCACATGCCATGATGATGATGATCCCAGAGCCGTGGGAGAACCACGAAAGCATGAGCGACGAGAAACGAGCGTTCTACGAGTACCACAACTGTCTGATGGAACCGTGGGACGGTCCGGCCTCGATCGCCTTCACCGACGGGATCCGCGTCGGCGCCGTGCTCGACCGCAACGGGCTGCGGCCCTCTCGTTACTACGTCACGAAAGACGATCTCGTCATCATGGCTTCCGAAGTCGGCGTGCTCGACATCCCCCCTGAACGCGTGCTGGAAAAGCGGCGTCTGCAGCCCGGCCGCATGTTTCTGGTCGATACCGAACAAGGACGCATCATCAGCGACGAAGAAATTAAACAGCAGATCGTTACTGCCCACCCCTATCGCCAGTGGCTCGAGACCTATCTGGTGCGCTTCGATGACCTGCCTACCCCGCCCGACGAGCCACCTCCGTACGATCACGAGGCGACGCTGCAGCATCTGCAGGCGTTCGGGTATAGCTTCGAGGATCTCCGCATCAACATCGGCCCGATGGCGCAGAACGGAATCCAGCCGGTGGGCTCTATGGGAACAGATACCCCCCTTGCTGTGCTCTCCGACAAACCGCAGCTGCTGTACAATTACTTCAAGCAACTTTTTGCCCAGGTCACCAATCCACCGATCGATCCGATCCGTGAAGAACTGATCACTGCGACGACCATCACCATTGGCCCGGAGCGGAACCTCATCAAACCCGAGCCTGAAAGCTGTCGGCAGATTCGTCTCTCGACCCCGATCCTGACGAACGCGCAGATGGAGAAATTGCGCCGTCTGCAGCTTCCGGGGCTGGCCACCGTTACGCTGCCGATCCTGTTCAACCCTGCTGAGGGTAAAGAGGGACTCGAACGGGCGCTGGACAACCTCTTTCGCGCAGCTGACGAAGCGATCGAGAAGGGCGCAACGATCTTGATTCTATCGGACAAAGGAGTGGACCAGCTTCATGCTCCGATTCCGGCCCTGTTGGCCTCCTCGGGTTTGCACCATCATCTGATTCGTTCCGGCACCCGCACCCGTGTGGGCTTAGTCCTCGAATCGGGCGAACCGCGGGAAGTGCACCACTTCTGCTTGCTGATCGGGTATGGAGTGCAGGCGATCAACCCGTACCTCGCCTTCGAATGTCTCAACGATATGATCCACGAAGGCATGCTTCCAGGCCTGACCTATCAGACGGCGGTGAAAAACTACATCAAGGCGGTCGTCAAAGGGGTGGTGAAGGTCATGGCCAAGATGGGGATCTCCACCATCAAATCCTACTGCGGTGCGCAAATCTTCGAAGCCGTTGGCCTGGGACGGGAACTGGTCGACAAATATTTCACCTGGACCCCATCCAGGGTCGGCGGGATTGGCCTGGAACAGATCGCTGCCGAAGTGCGTCAGCAGCACGCTAAAGCGTTCCCGGCCATCCCGGTGAACGGTCGCACGTTGGAGGTGCACGGGCAGTACCAATACCGCAGTGGCGGAGAACTCCACCTGTTCAACCCGAAAACCGTCCACCTCCTGCAAAAAGCCTGTCGCAACAACGATTACGCGACATTTAAAGAATACACCAAGCTCATCGACGATCAGTCTGAGCACCTGGCCACGCTCCGCGGGCTGCTGGAATTCAAATTCGCTGAGACGCCGATTCCGCTCGAGGAAGTCGAGCCGGTGGAAGCGATCGTCAAGCGCTTCAAAACTGGCGCGATGTCCTACGGCTCGATCAGCAAAGAGGCGCACGAGGCCCTTGCCATCGCCATGAATCGGATCGGAGGGAAAAGCAACACCGGTGAAGGAGGAGAAGATCCGGCGCGGTACATTCCTGATCCGAACGGCGACTCGCGCAACAGCGCCATCAAACAGGTTGCCTCAGGGCGCTTTGGGGTCACCAGTTACTACCTTACCCAGGCGAAAGAATTGCAGATCAAAATGGCCCAGGGAGCGAAACCCGGAGAGGGAGGAGAGTTGCCAGGCAGGAAGGTCTACCCGTGGATCGCCAAGGTACGCCACTCTACTCCCGGCGTTGGGCTGATCTCGCCCCCGCCGCACCATGACATTTACTCGATCGAGGACCTTGCGCAACTGATCCACGACCTCAAAAATTCGAACCATTACGCCCGCATCAGCGTCAAACTGGTCTCCGAAGTCGGGGTTGGGACTATCGCCGCCGGAGTCGCAAAAGGACATGCCGATGTGGTGCTCATCAGCGGTCACGACGGTGGGACAGGGGCATCGCCTCAGACCAGTATCAAACACGCAGGCTTGCCGTGGGAACTGGGGCTGGCCGAGACTCACCAAACCCTGGTGTTGAACAATCTCCGTAGTCGGATCACCGTCGAGACCGACGGCCAGCTCAAGACCGGCCGCGACGTGGTCATCGCTGCTCTCTTAGGGGCGGAAGAATTCGGTTTCGCGACGACGGCTTTGGTCGCGCTCGGTTGCATCATGATGCGGGTGTGCCACCTCGACACCTGCCCGGTCGGGATTGCCACTCAGAATCCAGAACTGCGCAAAAGGTTCATGGGGGATCCGGCGTACGTGGTCAACTTCATGCGTTTCATCGCCCAAGAGGTGCGTGAGTACATGGCGAAACTGGGCTTCCGCACGATCAACGAAATGATCGGGCGGACGGATAAACTCGAACCCCGCCGTGCCATCACCCACTGGAAGGCGAAGGGGCTCGACCTGTCACCGATCCTCTACCAGCCGCAGGTAGGACCCGAGGTCGGCCGCTATTGTCAGATCCCGCAGAACCACGCGCTGGAAAATGCGCTGGATAACAAGGTTCTCCTCGACTTGGCGCGACCAGCGCTGGAGCGGCGGGAAAAGGTCAGAGCCACACTCCCGATTCGCAATACCAATCGTGTCGTGGGGACCATTCTGGGGAGCGAAGTCACCCGTCGCTTCGGACCGCAAGGGCTGCCAGAAGACACCATCCACTTCCATTTTCAAGGCTCGGCTGGCCAAAGCTTCGGCGCCTTCATTCCGCCAGGCATTACGCTCGAACTGGAAGGGGATGCCAACGACTACTTTGGCAAAGGGCTATCCGGCGGCAAACTGATTTTGTATCCCCCGGCCGGATCCACGTTCGCGCCGGAGAAAAACATCATCGTCGGGAACGTCGCCTTCTACGGAGCCACCGACGGTGAAGCGTACATCCGCGGCATGGCCGGTGAGCGCTTCTGCGTGCGCAATAGCGGTGTCCGGGCAGTAGTCGAAGGGGTGGGAGACCATGGATGCGAGTACATGACCGGGGGGCGTGTGGTTGTCCTCGGCACCACTGGTCGCAACTTCGCCGCCGGAATGTCGGGAGGGTTGGCGTACGTGCTGGACGAAGACGGCTCATTCCCTCGGCGATGTAATCTCGAAACGGTCACCCTCGAACCCTTGACTGCAGAAGACGCGCAGGAGATCGAGGAGCTGATCCGGAACCATGCGATATACACACACAGTGAGCGGGCCTGGCAGATCCTCGCTCTGTGGGAGGAGTTTGCCCCTAAATTCGTCAAGGTCTTCCCCAAGGACTACCGACGGATGCTGGAAGCGATTCGCGCGGCAGAGCAGGCAGGGCTGGCAGGCGAAGAGGCGATCATGGCTGCCTTCGAAGCCAACAAGAATGACGCGGCGCGTATCAGTGGGAACTGACCAATGGACTGTACCTCGCGGTCCCGTGTTCCACTGAGCGGAGCAGCACGAGGGACAAGGCGAGCGAGGGTGTACCGATCCGCCCTGCTCGTGTGAGAAGTCGACGCGCTCTGTACGACTGCCACGACGCTCCGCGTATCGGATTTTGCGTCAGAGGAGACACAGGAGGCATGGGAAAACCAACTGGATTCCTGGAATTTCATCGCGAGTTGCCGTTGGCCCGTTCTCCACTGGAACGGGTACACGACTGGCTGGAGTTTCATCACCACTTTCCCAACGGCAAGCTCCAGCAACAAGCGGCTCGTTGCATGGACTGTGGCATCCCCTTTTGCCACACGGGTACGCTCTTAAACGGCATGGCCTCAGGCTGCCCGATCAACAACCTGATCCCCGAGTGGAACGACCTCGTGTATCGGGGTTTGTGGCGCGAGGCGCTGGAACGCTTACACAAAACCAACAACTTTCCGGAATTCACCGGCCGTGTCTGTCCAGCTCCCTGCGAAGGCTCGTGCGTGCTCGGCCTCAACGATCATCCGGTGACGATCAAAAGCATCGAATGCGCAATTATCGACAACGGTTTTGCGGCCGGCTGGGTGAAGCCTGAACCGCCGGCCAAACGCACTGGCAAGAGGGTCGCAGTGGTCGGCTCTGGCCCGGCCGGGCTCGCCTGTGCTGCTCAGCTCAACCGTGCCGGCCACTGGGTCACGGTGTACGAACGGGCAGATCGTATTGGCGGTCTCCTGATGTACGGGATCCCCAACATGAAGCTGGACAAGCGCATCGTGCAGCGACGAATCGATCTCCTGGCTCAGGAGGGGATCACCTTCCTCACCAATACGACCGTCGGCGTGCACATCTCCGCAAAAAAACTGCGCGAGGACTACGATGCGGTCGTGCTCTGCTGCGGAGCCACGAAACCCCGTGACCTCCCCATCGAAGGCCGCCATTTGCGCGGTATCCACTTCGCCATGGAGTTCCTGCATGCCAACACCAAGAGCTTGTTGGACTCGAACCACCAGGACGGGAACTACATCTCAGCCCGGGATAAGCATGTCATCGTCGTTGGTGGCGGCGACACCGGGACCGATTGCGTGGCAACGGCAATGCGCCATCAATGTAAGAGTCTGACGCAGTTCGAGATCTTGCCGCGACCACCCGATGAACGTCAGCCGGATAATCCGTGGCCGGAGTGGCCCAGAATTTACCGTCTCGACTACGGCCAAGAAGAAGCTCAAGCCCGCTTCGGTGCCGACCCCCGCAGGTACCTGACTACCCCGGAAAAGTTCATTGGGGATGACAACGGACACGTCAAGGAGCTGCTTACGGTCGATGTCGAATGGGTGAAGAGTGACAGCGGTGCGTTGATCCCCAAAAAGATTCCCGGGACCGAACGGGTGTGGCCAGCCGATCTCGTCCTGCTTGCTATGGGTTTTCTCGGCCCTGAAGATACCATCTTCGACGAGCTTGGCATCGAACGGGATGCCCGCTCGAACGCCAAAGCCGAGTACGGACGCTTTCACACTAACGTAGAAGGTGTCTTCGCTGCGGGTGACTGCCGTCGTGGTCAGAGCCTCGTTGTGTGGGCGATCAACGAAGGCCGTGGCGCGGCACGGGAGTGCGATCGCTATTTGATGGGGACGACCGATCTGCCGTAGAAATCGCGCAGAGCGCAGGTGCAAGCTGGGGCGCGCCCATGTGTCTCCTCTGTACTCCCCTTGAGTCACTCGCCCGCCTTGCGTACAAACAGTATGCTCAGAGGAGCGGTCTATCATGAAACCAGTCGTCGTCTATACGACCACCTATTGCCCCTTCTGCGTCTCCGCAAAGGCCTTGTTGCAGGCAAAAGGGATCCCTTTCCAAGAAATCGATGTAACCAATGACGTCAATTTGCGCCAGGAAGTGATCCGCCGCTCTGGTCGCCGGACTGTCCCGCAAATCTTTATCGACGACGAACCGATTGGCGGCTTCACCGAGCTCAAGGCCTTAGCGGACAGCGGCGAGTTGGATGCGAAACTGGCCGACTAAGCTTCTCTCTTTGCTCCCTGCAGGGGATGGGCACGTTCGTGTCTCCTGGTCGCCCCTTGTGTTTTCCCGGTGCGCTTTGCTATATCCCTGCAAACGCGGTAACAGGACCCAGCAGGAGGGACAGTCATGGCGTTATACCTGGACGAAGTCTGGCTGAAAGATCCCAGTCCGGAGCGGATGAAAGAATTCGTGCGCATGATCGGCATGGCGGCAAAAAACCCTGCCTCGGTGGGCGCCCCCCAAGAGGTCCGATTTGTCGCCGGACCGTGGGCGTCGAACGAAGAACCGAAAGTGATCTTCATCGTCGATATTCCCAACCATACCCCGACGTTTCAGATCTTCGGCAAATTGGTCTCGCAGGGATTGGTGGAAAAACGGCGCCTGACGCCGATCGTGGAGTGGGGAGAGGTAGAAAAGATGGTGGGACAGCTGTAGCACTGCACGGTTCGGTCAACGCCCCATCTTCAGGACACGGCTACAGGCAGCACCATGTGCATCGCCTGTAGCCTGGACTCCGCGCGCGGGTTCACGCCGAGATCTCACAGACGGGGCACGTTGCCGCGCCACTCGCTTCAGCACGCAGCCGATCCTCTTCGGTCTGATACTGCGGCGTATCGAAGCGCGGGAGCCGCGTGTCTCCCTCCAACATGGCCGTACGCTTCCACTCGTCGTCCTCCGACCAGCGGAACGGCAAGATTTTCACCGATCCCGGTGTCTGCAAAGAATCGAACGCCTCGAGGGCAGCAACGAGGATAGCACGCTGCAGTTCGGGCTCGTTAGGTTTGCCCGTAGTGTGCCCGAGTGGGTAATCCAAAAACGCCGCGCGTGGCGGGTTCACTGCTCGCGTGATGTCTAGCGCGCTACTCATACAGAGGGTGGCAATGCCAGCCGCTTCGACATGCCGTGCGATCAGTCCCACGGACTGATGGCAGACCGGTCACACCGGTACCAGGAGGGCCGCATCCACTTGCTCTGCGACCAACCGCTCGGTCAAGCGGGGGGCGAGTTCGTCACGCACGCGCCGAGCAGAGTAGATGCCACCCAT